>NZ_JASJSQ010000003.1:91388-120059 GCF_030236855.1 Stenotrophomonas maltophilia group sp. Smal13 | reverse complement strand
CGGGATCGGGGGCGGCGATTGGGGCGGAGTCTGTAACCCCGCTGACAACGATGTCAACGAGTTCGTGACACTTTCGTTGCTGCATCGCAACGAATGCGACATGCAGTAAACGTTTACATGGCGTGAGTGCGGCTTTCACGTGGGAACCGTTGCCGCACATGGGCCAAGGCCTTCGGCGCATTCAGCACGATGCGTTGCGATCGGGTTGCGCAGTGCAGCACGAGGTTCACAGGGCTGCGTGTGGAAGTTGACAAACCGCAGCTGTCCATCGAAAGAATGTGACAACGTTGTTCCCAGCCACTCTCCGACGCCGCGTTCTGCGGCCGTCGCCGCAGGAGCCCTCCTGATGTCCGCCGTCCCCGCTGCAAGCGCGCGCCCGAACGTGGCCACCTCCATCGCCATCGTTGGCGTGTTGTTCTTCCTGATCGGCTTCTTCACCTGGCTCAACGGCCCGCTGATCACCTTCGTCAAGCTCGCCTTTGAACTCAGCGAGGTCGGCGCCTTCCTGGTGCTGATGGTGTTCTACCTGTCCTACTTCTTCCTGGCCCTGCCGGCGTCGTGGATCCTGCGCCGCACCGGCATGAAGAAGGGCCTCAGCCTGAGCCTGCTGGTGATGGCCGGTGGTGCTGCGTTGTTCGGTGAATTCGCCACCCAGCGCTGGTATCCGGGGGCGCTCGGCGGCCTGTTCGTGATCGGCAGCGGCCTCGCGCTGCTGCAGACCGCGATCAACCCCTACATCTCCATCCTTGGCCCGATCGAGACGGCGGCACGCCGCATCGCGCTGATGGGCATCTGCAACAAGATCGCCGGCATGCTGGCGCCGGTGCTGATCGGCACGCTGGTGCTGCACGGCATCGGTGACCTTGATGCGCAGGTGCAGGCGGCAGATGCGGTCACCAAGGCCGCGCTGCTGAACGAGTTTGCCGCCAAGATCCACACCCCGTACCTGGCGATGGCTGCGCTGCTGGTGGTGCTGGCGGTGGCGGTGCTGTTCTCGCCGCTGCCGGAAATCAAGTCGTCCGAAGCCAACGCCACGCCGGCGGCTGCCGGTGCCGCCGAGCGCCGCAGCATCTTCCAGTTCCCGCACCTGTGGCTGGGCGTGCTGTGCCTGTTCGTCTACGTGGGCGTGGAGGTGATGGCCGGTGATGCGATCGGCACCTACGGCCATGGTTTCGACCTGCCGCTGGACCAGACCAAGATGTTCACCTCGCTTACCCTGGGCGCGATGCTGGTGGGCTACGTGGTCGGCCTGCTGTTGATCCCCAAGGTCGTTTCGCAGTCGCGCTACCTGACCATTTCGGCGGTGCTGGGCGTGGTGTTCTGCCTGGGCGCCTGGGCCACCCACGGCTATGTATCGGTGGCCTTCGTGGCCCTGCTGGGCTTCGCCAACGCCATGATGTGGCCGGCGATCTTCCCGCTGGCGATCCGCGGCCTGGGCCGCTTCACCGAAACCGGCTCGGCCCTGCTGGTGATGGGCATTGCCGGTGGCGCGATCATTCCGCAGCTGTTCGCCGTGCTCAAGCAGCACATCGACTTCCAGCTGGTGTTCGTGTTGCTGATGGTGCCGTGCTACCTGTACATCCTGTTCTACTCGGTGGTCGGCCACCGCGCCGGCCTGCCGCATGACAAGGCCTGATCGGCGATGATGGACGGCAGCCAACCCCAGGGAAAACCCATGCGCAGAGCGACCATCAAGGACGTTGCGGAAAAGGCCAAGGTCTCGCTGAAGACGGTCTCGCGGGTGATCAACAACGAGCCTTCGGTGATGCAGGCCACCCGTGCGCGGGTGCTGCGTGCCATCGCCGAGCTCGATTACGAGCCCGATCCGTCCGCACGCAACCTGCGCAGCGGCACCACCTTCGTGATCGGGCTGGTCTACGACAACCCGAACCCGTACCACATCATCGGCGTGCAGAACGGCGTGCTGGCCGCGTGCCGCGAGACCGGCTTCGGCCTGCAGATCCATCCCTGCGATTCCAGCTCGCCGCTGCTGGCCGATGAACTGGCCGACTGGGTACAGCGTTCGCGCCTGGCCGGGTTGGTGCTGACCGCACCGATGTCCGAGCGCCGCGACCTGATCCAGGCGCTGACCGCGCGCGGCATCAAGCTGGTGCGCATCATTGCGGCCACTGAAGACCCGGCCGATGGTGCCTGCGTGTTCGTCGACGACCGCGAGGCCGCCTACGAGATCACCGAGCACCTGATCCAGCTGGGCCACCAGCGCATCGGCTTCCTCTGGGGCGGCATCTCGCACCGCTCATCGGGCGAACGCTATGCCGGTTACGAAGCCGCGCTGAAGGACTACGGCATGACCGTGGACAAGCACCTGGTGGTGCAGGGCGACTACACCTTCGACGACGGTTTCCGCGGCGCGCGCCGCCTGCTGGCGCTGCGCGAGCCGCCCACGGCCATCTTCGGTTCCAACGACGAAATCGCCGCCGGTGTGCTGGCCGCCGCGAAGTCGGCGGGCATGAACGTGCCGTATGACCTGTCCATCGCCGGTTTCGAGGACAGCCCGTTCTCGCGCCAGTCGTGGCCGCCGCTGACCACCGCCAAGCAGGCCACCGAAGACATCGCCCGCCACGCCGCGCGCCTGCTGATCGCACAGCTGCGCAGCGACGCCTATGACGATGCGCCGGCACCGCTGCACAACCAGGGCTTCGTGCCGCAGCTGGTGGTGCGCGGTTCGACCGCGCCGATGCGCCCGGCCGGCGCACGCCCCCTTCCTTCCGATCCTGCCTGAGCCTGCCATGTCGCTGTCAGACCCCACGTCCACCCTGATGTTCGCCGAGGCCGCTGAAGCGGCCGACGTGGTCGCGCGCCAGTTCTCGCGCAACCACGCCACCATGGAAACCCTGGCCGCCAGCCTGCGTGCGGCGCCGCCGCCGTTCGTGGTCACCTGCGCACGCGGCAGCTCCGACCATGCCGCCACCTATGGCAAGTACCTGCTGGAAACCCAGCTGGGCCTGGTGGTCGCATCGGCTTCGCCGTCGGTGGGTTCGGTCTATGCCGCACCGCTGCAGCTGCGTGGCGCGCTGTTCATCGTCATCTCGCAGTCGGGCAAGAGCCCGGACCTGCTGCGCAACGCGGAAGCTGCCAAGGCCGCCGGCGCGCGCGTGATCGCACTGGTCAACGTCGAGGATTCGCCGCTGGCGCAGCTGGCCGATACGGTCATTCCGCTGCACGCCGGTGCCGAGAAGAGTGTGGCGGCGACCAAGAGCTACCTGGCGTCGCTGGCTGCGCTGCTGCAGCTGGCTGCCTACTGGAAGCAGGACGCAAGCCTGCGTGCGGCGCTGGACCTGCTGCCGGACGCGATGCGCGAGGCCTGGCAGTGCGACTGGACGCCGGTGACCGAGGGCCTGGTCGAGGCGACCAATCTGTTCGTGTTGGGGCGCGGGTTGGGCCTCGGCGCTGCGCAGGAAGCTGCATTGAAGTTCAAGGAAACCTGCAGCCTGCATGCCGAAGCCTACAGCTCGGCCGAGGTGAAGCATGGCCCGATGGCGCTGGTCGACCGCGGTTTCCCGGTGCTGGCCTTTGCCCAGCCGGATGAAACCGGCGCCGGCACCCGTGCCGTCGTCGAGGAATTCACCGCGCGCGGTGCACAGGTGTGGATGGCCGGTGCCGGTGGCAACCTGCCGATAGCGGCCGCGCCGCATCCGCTGTGCGCACCGCTGCTGACCGTGCAGAGCTTCTACCGCGCGATCAACGCGCTGGCGCTGCGTCGTGGCTTCAATCCGGATCTGCCGCCGCACCTGAACAAGGTCACGGAGACGGTGTGATGGCAACGGTCCTGCGCAATGCCCGCATCCTGGCAGGCGACGAATTCCGCGATGATCTGGCGGTGGTGATCGAGCACGGCCGCATCAGCGCGCTGCTGCCCGATGCAGCGCCGCAGCTGGGCCAGGCCGCCGAGCAGGTTGATCTGGGCGGTGGCTGGCTGCTGCCCGGTTTCATCGATGTGCAGGTCAATGGTGGCGGCGGCGCGCTGTTCAACAACACGCCGGACGTGGCGGCACTGCGCACCATCGCGCAGGCGCACCGCCGCTTCGGTACCACCGCGATGCTGCCGACGCTGATCAGCGACGACGTGGGCGTGATGCGTGAAGCCATCGTTGCGATGCGCGAGGCGATCGCGCAGGGTGTGCCAGGCGTGATCGGCATCCATCTGGAAGGACCGTACATCGCGCCGGCCCGCAAGGGTACGCACGATGCCAGCAAGTTCCGTGTGCCAGACGAAGCAGAGATCGCGCTGGCCGCATCGCTGGACAATGGCGTGACCCTGCTGACGCTGGCACCGGAACGCGTGCCGCTGGAGACCATTCGCGCGCTGGTCGAGCGCGGCGTGGTCGTTGCCGCTGGGCATACCGCAGGCACCTACGAAGAGATCCGCGCCGGTCTGGATGCAGGCGTGCGTGGCTTCACCCACCTGTACAACGCGATGTCGCCGCTGCAGGGCCGTGAGCCCGGCGCGGTGGGCGCTGCGCTGGAAGACCGCGACAGCTGGATCGGCATCATCGTCGATGGCGTGCATGTGCATCCGGCCAGCCTGCGCGTGGCGCTGGCAGCCAAGCCGCGTGGTCGCCTGCTGTTGGTCACCGATGCGATGCCGCCGGTTGGCGCCGACGATCCCAGTTACGTGCTGTACGGCGAAACCATCACCGCCATCGACGGCGTGGTGCGCAATGCCGCCGGTTCGCTGGCGGGTTCGGCGCTGGATATGGCCACTGCGGTGCGCAACACCGTGCAGCTGCTCGGCCAGCCACTGGCCGAAGCCGCGCGCATGGCCTCGACCTATCCGGCGCAGTTCCTCAACGTTGACGATCGTCTGGGCCACATCGCCGAGGGCTACCAGGCCGACCTGGTGCTGCTGGATGATGCCCTGCAGGTGCGTGGCACCTGGATTGCCGGACAATACGAGGCCGCCTGATGGCCGATCCCTTGAAGGGAAGTATGCCGCCGCGCCGCCTGGGCTCGATCGATGCCCTGCGCGGCATCACCGTGGCGGCAATGCTGCTGGTCAACAACCCGGGTGACTGGAGCGCGGTGTTCGCACCGCTGCGCCATTCGGAATGGCATGGCTGCACGCCCACCGACCTGGTGTTCCCGTTCTTCCTGTTCCTGGTAGGTGTGTCGATGGCCTTCAGCGTGGCGCCACGCGCGCTGGACGTGGCCTTACGACCCGCGCTGGCGCGCGGCGTTCTGGAGCGCGCACTGCGCATCCTGGTGGCCGGTGCGCTGCTGCACCTGATGATCTGGTGGGCGCTGGATACCCATCACTTCCGCATCTGGGGCGTACTGCAGCGGATCGCGGTATGCGCGGCGCTGGTGGGCGTACTGGCGGTGTATGCGCGTCCGCGCGTGCAGGCCGGCGTGCTGGTCGCGCTGCTTGTGGGCTATACCGTGCTGCTGCTGGGCATCGGTGATCTGGTGCCATGGACCAACCCGGCCAGCCGCCTCGATACCACGCTGTTCGCGCCCTGGATCTACCAATGGCACGCCGATACCGGGCTGGGCCATGACCCGGAAGGATTGCTGAGTACGCTGGGCGCGCTGGCCAGCACGGTGCTCGGCCTGCTTGCTGGTGGCCTGCTGCGCAACGGGCGTTCGGCGGCATTGGCCGGGCTGGGCGTGGCGACCGCTGTGCTCGGCCTGTTGCTGGCCATCGTGTTGCCGCTGAACAAACAGCTGTGGACGCCCAGTTACGTGCTGTGGACGGGCGGTCTTGCGGCGCTGGCGCTGTGGCTGGGCCACGTGCTGATCGACCAGAAGGGCTGGCCCGCGCTTGGCCGGCGCTTCGGTGTCAACGCGATCACCGCGTACCTGGGGGCATCGGTGATGTCGGTGGTGTTGATGGCGACCGGCGCCTGGGGCTGGATCTGGCAGCAGCTGGCCACCGCGATGCCGCAGGCGCTGGAGCTGGCGTCGATGCTGCAGGCGCTGGCGTTCGTCGCACTGTGGTGGGGCGTGGCGTGGTGGCTGGACCGGCGGAAGATCTATCTGAAGATCTGACCCCATCCGCCAACGGCATCCACGCATGGCGTGGATCTATCAGGTGCCATGAGTGAATCGATTGGCGATGCAGGGTCAGTAGATCCACGCCATGCGTGGATGCTTTGCGCGTGATTCCCAAGTGCCGAAAAAATGAACGATTTCAGCCACATCACATTGGCGTGAGGACCGGGGCGATTTCACATCTGAACTGTGATTCTCCGCACGCAAGTTCACCTGTCGAAACGGTTCACCACACGGCAGACTGCAAGCGCAGTGCCGCACATACGCAGTTCCTGATTTCCCGTCCAGGAGTGCCCCATGTCCCGTGCCGTTCCGCGTGCGTTCCGCCCGCGCCGCCTTGCTGTTTCCGTGTTGCAGGCCCTCGCCGTTCCCTCCCTGCTTCTGACGACCGCCAGCGTCGCCTGGGCCGGCTGTAACAACTCGACACCGACCGCCGGCCAGACGGTCACCTGTAATGCCAACGCACCGAATCCGCAGACCACTCCCGTTACCGCCAGTGGCGCGGCTGGCGTCACCGTCAACGTCGGCAATGGTGCCCAGTTGCAGCAGAGTGGTGGTGGATCGGCCCTCGCGCTGGTCGGTGCCGGTGGTCACCTGCTGTCAAACCAGGGCGCGATCAGTTCGGTGGGCGGTGTGGCCGTGCAGCTTGGGGGTGGCAGCCGCGTCGACAACACCGGCAGCATCAGCACCGGCAACAACATTGCCCTGCAGTTCATCGGCGCAGGCGACAGCGTGCTGGTCAATCGGGGAACGATCAGTGGTCAGACCGGCGTGCAGTTCGATGCGGGCAACGATCGCCTCGAGATGCAGGCCGGCAGCATCACCGGAGGCGTCCTGCAGGGCGATGGAAGCGATGTGCTGCTGCTCAGTGACGGTACGATCGACAGCGTCGACCAGGGCGGTGGCGATGACCAGATGACTGTCACCGGCGGCACCGTCACCGGCGTGGTGGTGCAGGGCAGTGGCCGCGATGATTTCGTCATGAGTGGCGGCACGATCGGCGCGCTGCAGCAGGGCGACAACATCGATACCTTCCGCATGAGCGGTGGCCGCATCGTCGGTGCGTTCGAGGATGGCGACCAGGCCTGGATGACCGCTGGCCGCATCGGCCGCGTCAACATGAAGCTGGACAAGAATCTGTGGGATCAGTCCGGCGGCATCGTTGAGGGCAACGTGGTCACCGGCTTCGACACCGACACCATCATCATCTCGGGTACGGCCTACATCGGCGGCAACATCAGTGTCAGTGGTGGTGCCGACAGCGTGACCATCACCGACGGCACCGTGCGCGGCCAGGTACTGCTCAGCACCGGCAACGACACCTTCAACTGGAACGGCGGCGGCATCGTCTACGGCGCGATCGACATGGGGCCGGACAACGACGTGGCCAACCTCAGCAACCTCAACCAGGGCAACCTTGGTGCAGTGCCGCTGTTCGACGGTGGCAGTGGCATCGATCAGCTCAACTTCAACAACGTCAAGGCTGCGGGCGTGGGACGCTTCCAGAACTGGGAGACAATCAGCCTGTCCAATAGCACCGAGCTGACCTTCGATGGCGATCTGGTGCTGGGTGACAGCGGAACCGGCACCGGCACGCTCACGGTGGATGACACCAGCACTGTCTACGCGGGCAGTGGCGGCCATGCCGTCCGTCCGTTCAACAGTGGCGCACTGGTGGAGATGGTCAATGCCGGGCGTATCGACCTGACCGGTACCGGTGCTGGCGACGTGTTTACCGTGCGTGGCAACTATCGTGGTGACGGCGGTGGCCTGTACCTGCGTACCGTGCTCGGCGCGGACAATTCCACCAGCGACCGCCTGGTGATCGATGGCGGTACCGCCACCGGCACCACCGGCATCGGCGTGCTCAATGCCGGCGGCAGCGGCGCGGCCACGCTGGCCGATGGCATCCTGGTGGTGCAGGCGTTGAATGGTGGCCGCACCGCGCCGGGCGCGTTCTCGCTGTTCGCACCGGTCGCGGCCGGTGCCTACGAGTACTTCCTGTTCAAGGGCGGTGTCAGTGCCGGTACCAGCGAGAACTGGTACCTGCGCTCGACCGTGGTGGCCGGGCCTGCACCGGCGCCCAACGGAAGCGGTATCAATGGCGTGCCGCCGCCGCCGACGCCAACAGGAGCACCCCCACACCAGGTCACCCCGGCACCGCCACCGCCGCCCGAAGGCGCAACCGATCCGGATCTGACCGCAGGCGAGACCGCGCCGCCACCACCGCCGCCGGAACCCGTGCCGGTGGCGCCGCCCAGTGATCCGGCGGTGCCGGATGTGCCGGTGGCGGGTGGCAGCCTGCCCGGTACCGGTACGCCGCCGACGCCGGGAGAGCACCCCACCAAGGGCACACTGTTGCCGCTTTACCGCGTGGCACACGCACCCTACGCCGTGGTGCCGCCGCTGCTGCGCGAGACCTCGCTGGCCAGCCTCGGCACGTTCCATGAGCGGCAGGGCGAGCAGCGCCTGCTGTACAACCAGGGCGCATTCCGCACGGCCTGGGGCCGTCTGGTGGGGCAGAGCAGCGAGATCCATTGGAAGGGAGATGCGCAGCCCGGCTTTGATGGCGATGTGATGGGCCTGCAGGCCGGCCTCGATGTGTGGGCTGCTGCCTCTGACAACCACCGCAACCAGATCGGCGTGTTCGTCGGCCGCACCCGCGCGCAGGGCAAGACCACCGGCCTGGCACTGGGCTGGGAGAACGTGCAGGTAGGCCAGAGCCGCCTGGACGACAAGCACGTGGGCCTGTACTGGACCTTCACCGACAGCAGCGGTGGCTACATCGACGCCGTGGCGATGCAGAGCCGCTACGACGGCCGCGTGCGTTCTTCGCGTGGACTCGGCTTCGGGATCAAGGGCGATGGCACCAGCGTGTCGGTGGAGGGGGGCAAGCCGCTGCTGCACCTCGGTCAGTCTGCATGGTGGCTGGAACCGCAGGTGCAGGTGATCTGGCAGCGCACCTCGCTGGACGACCGCCGCGATGAAGTATCGAGCGTGCGTTTCGACAACGACAATGCCTGGACGGGCCGCATCGGCCTGCGCCTGGCCGGCGACTACCAGTTGGCCGACAACGGCTGGCAACCGTACTTCAAGCTCAACTACTGGCATGGCCGTTCCGGCGAGGACCGCGTCAGCTTCGACAACGACACGATCATCAATTCGCAGCGCTCGCGTGCACTGGAAGCCGGCGTAGGTGTGGTCGGGCGCTTCAACCGCACCATCAGCGCTTACGCTGTGGCCGACTACACGCGCGAACTGGGCAGTGACCGCAACGAGAAGCGCCGCATCATCGAAGGCAACATCGGCCTGCGCGCGGACTGGTAGCGCCGGGCCATGCCCGGCGGCATGACCCGCTCTGGTGGGTGTCGACCTTGGTCGGCACAGATTCCACCGGCGCCATGACCTTGCTCTGGTAGGTGCCGACCTTGGTCGGCACGGATTCCACCGGCGCCATGACCTTGCTCTGGTAGGTGCCGACCTTGGTCGGCACGACTCTCTCCGCTGCCATGACCCTGTAGAGCCGAGCCATGCTCGGCTGCTTCGGTCCAATCCCACAGAGCCGAGCATGGGCTCGGCTCTATAGAACAACGGTGCGTGGCGAGATCGATCCCACGACGGCTATCCTATGGCTTCGATACATGACAAGGAGTCGTCGATGCTGGACCTAAGGAATGTTCGTGCCGCCATGCTCGCCACGCTGCTGCTTTCATCTGCGGCCGCTGTTGCAGAGGAAACAGTGGAGCTGCCGTCGCCCGAAGCGCGTGAGCAGATGCTGCAATTGTTGGAAACCCAGTCCTTGTACCGTGGCCGCGTCGATTGGAACGACGTGCGCGCACGCCTGAACGCCGCAGGCGATGACCGCGCACAACAGCGCCGTGTTCTGGATGAGGCCGCCGCACGCAGCAGCGGAGGCCACGGCCGTTGGTTTTCACCAAGCGAGCAGCGTCAGCGCTCCGAACGTGCTCAGCGCTTGAATGCCGCTCAGGCGACCGACCTCGCTGCCCCCAGACACGCCAATCCCCGCATCGGCGTGCTGCGGGTGAGCCCCTTCGTGGAAGACCTGCAACGCAGCGAATCGGAACGTTATGAAGCACGCAAGGTCTACGCGCTGGCGTTGCAGGAGCGTATCGCTGGCCTGGATGACGGCATGCGGTGCGGCTGGGTAGTGGATGTAAGCAGCAATGGCGGCGGCAACATGTGGCCGATGTTGTTTGGTTTGTTGCCATTGCTGCATGGAACGCCGGATACGCAGGGAGCGTTGATCGGCGCTTTCCGTAGTGCCAATGGATTGCTGTGGTGGCGGCAGGCGGAAGGTGAAGTCGTGCAAGGCAACGCATCGATGCTGCGTTCACGACAGGGCGCGTATCGGCTGCGTGCGGGCACGGCACCGGTGGCGGTGGTGATGGGGGCAGGCACTGCCAGCTCCGGCGAAGCAGTGGCACTTGCGTTTCGAGGGCAACCAGGGAGTCGTAGTTTCGGTCAGCCGAGCGCGGGCTTTTCTACCGGCAATCGACCGACGACGCTGGTGGATGGTACCACCTTGCTGTTGACCCACAACGTCATGACCGACCGTAACGGCCAGGGCGACGGTGGCAGGATGCTGCCGGATCAGGCTACCCCCAGCGGACCAGCCACCCTTGCCGCCGCCCAAGCCTGGCTGCTGGCCCAGCCCGCCTGCCAGAGCAGCTGATCCATGATCCTGATCGGCCAGCAGGAGCGGGTGGTGGTCGGCCCAACCGAACCCCAACACTGCCTGCGCTGCCAGACGGAAACCGGGTTCGCGCCCCAGTTGCGCTACAAGATGGCGCGCATCGATCTGCTGTTCGGCCTCACCTACCATCGCCGCTACGAGACCCGCTCTGGTAGGTGTCGACCTTGGTCGGCACAGATTCCACCGGCGCCATGACCCTGTAGAGCCGAGCCATGCTCGGCTGCTTTGATCGTGTCCCATGCAGCCGAGCATGGGCTCGGCTCTACAACGGCTATCCGCGTAATGGCGCGGCATGATTCGCCACGGTTATGCTGTGAACCTGACCCAACGACAAGGAAACGTCGCATGCAGATGTGCAAGGGAGTGCCTGGGAATGGCGCGCTGATACTGACCCTTCTGGCAGCCAACGCAACGGCCGCCATCGCGTCCACCACCGAAGTACCTTCGCCGGAAGCGCAGGTACAGATCCTGGATCTGCTCGAGCATGAAGCCTTGTACCGCGACAAAGTGGACTGGCCTGCCGCTCGTAAGCGACTGGCGTCGTTGCAGGCGTACCCGGGTGCGTTGCATACCGCCCTGCGTGAGATCATCGTGGAGAGCACCGGGGGGCATGGTGTCTGGATGACGCTTGCACGCAAGCGTGAAGCCACGGAGCGCTCGAAGCAGGTCGGCGCTGAGGCCGTTGCCAAGGCGAAAGTGACTGGTGCCGTCGATGCACGCATTGGCTGGGTGGTCATCGAAGGCTATGCCGCCACGCCGGGGGCTGCGCGGCAGGACGAGTTCAATCAGGACATCCAGCGCGCGCTGCAATGGCAGGATGTCATCCGTGGCAAGGACAGCGGCGATCGCTGTGGCTGGATTGTCGATCTGCGCAGCAACCATGGGGGCAACATGTGGCCGATGCTGCTGGGTGTTGCGCCGTTGCTGCGCACGTCGTCGACAGGCGTGGAAGAGGTCGGGTCGTTTGCTACTGCCCACGGGTCGCGGCGCTGGAGTCTGACGCCGACCATGGTGCAGGTCGATGGTCGTCCCAGGCTGGGATTCGGTCGACCGGGGTATTCCCTCAAGCAGCCCGGCGCGCCCGTCGCCGTTCTGGTCGGGTCGAATACCGCCAGCTCTGGCGAAGCGACGATGCTGTCATTCAGGGGGCGCCCACAGACGCGGAGTTTCGGGCAGTCGACAGCGGGCTTCTCGACAAGCAACGATACGAGGCCCCTGGTGGATGGCAGTGTGTTGGCGGTGACGACCGCGGTGATGAAAGACCGCACTGGCGCTGGCGCCGGTGCCAGGATTACTCCGGATGAATTGACGACAGGCGATGCGGCCACCCTTGCCGCCGCCCAAGCCTGGCTGCTGGCCCAACCCGCCTGCCAGGGCCGCTGATCCATGATCCTGATCGGCCAGCAGGAGCGGGTGGTGGTGGTCGGCCCAACCGAAGCCCACCACTGCCTGCGCTGCCAGACGGAAACCGAGTTCGCCCCCCAACTGCGTTACAAGATGGCGCGCATCGACCTGCTGTTCGGCCTCACCTACCATCGCCGCTACGAGCTGGCCTGCACCCGGTGCGAGCACGGCTGGGTGCTGGATACCGAGACCATGGACCAGCAGCTGGGCGGGGTGCCGATCCCGTGGCGGCACCGCTTCGGCCTGCCGCTGATGCTGGTGGTGGTGGCCGGTCTGGCGGCGTTGGGCTGGCTGTGGCGGCATGGATTCCTCGGTTGAGGAGCGGGCCTGTTAAAGTCTGCCCTGCAATCACGTACCGGAACCGACCATGGACCACGACACCCCGTTCGAACCCCTCAACGACCTCGAGGTGCGCCTGCTGCAGGCCCAGGACGGCACGCTGACCGCAGCGCAGTTCCTCGACGGCCTGCTGACCTCGACGGCGTTCGTGCTGCTGGACAAGGCCATCGGCGAAGACGGCGCCTGGGACGAAAGCATCTCGCCGCTGGTGCTGACCAGCGAGAGCGGCGAGCCGATGTTCGCGGTGTTCACCGCGCCCGAGCGTGCTGGCCTGTGGCACGAGCAGCTGCCGCAGTTCGCCCATGCCATGCCGATTGCGGTGCACGCGCTGTTGGCCGGTATCGGCGACGGCGTCGGCCTGGTGCTGAACCCGGGCCTGGACGTGGGCATGGAGATGATTCCTGACGCCGTGGCCCAGCTGAAGCAGCGGGCTGCAGCGATCACACGTGGCATGGCGCATTGAGATTGATGGCATAGAAATCGAACCGTCCTCTTCGTTCCTCGCTGCTAGGCATTGATATGCCATTCAATTTGGGAATGTAAGAGCAGGAGCATTGGTGAAGAGCTTGAGAGCGAATATGCTGTTCAAGGAGAGAGTAGCTATGCGGTCGATAGGTGTTGGTCTAGTTTTCGCTGTTTTCTCTGTAATCTATGCTTTTGAATCCAAAGCGGAAACAGTTACATATATTCATACTGATGCTCTGGGGTCAGTAGTTGCCGAGTCAGATGAGACTGGCCGGGTGACAAAGCGCTATAGCTATGAGCCGTACGGAGCGCAGATTGGAACTGGTATTGAAGATGGAGTGGGTTACGCCGGGCACGTGAGTGATTCGGCGACTGGGCTGAGCTACATGCAGCAGCGCTATTACGATCCAGGCTTGGGGCGTTTCTTGTCAGTGGATCCAGTCACAATGTACGGGAATGGAGATGGGAGACATTTCAATGCCTATGCATATGGATTCAACTCACCCTACACATTCAAAGATCCTGATGGCCGTTGTCCAATCTGCCCAGCCCTGTTTGGAGGCGCCGGTGGCATGGCGGTGGACTATGGGATTCAGAAGTACATGAATCCCGGAAAGCCAATCAACAAGACAGAGCTGGCAATTGCCGGCGTTGCTGGAGTTGTAACTGGTGGTACCGGCGGCCTGGTGGTTGGAGCCCTGGCGAGAGGGACGATTTCGATCGGTCAGGTCGTAGCAATTCAAGCGACGGTGGGTGCCGCGACTGGTGTTGCGGGTACGGCTGCACAGGGCGCAATCGAAGGAACACCAGTGACAAGCGCTCAACTGGGCTTATCGGCTGTCGGCGGGAGTGTTGGCAGTTTGGCGGGCAGCGGAATTGGAAAACTCGCTGGAGACTTTTCGCAGGCGTCTACTCAAGGGGCAGTGAGTAATATGATGAAGGCGCCAGTGAGTTCACCTGCTGGCATCGGTGCACATATTGCAGAGGCGACTGCGAGCGCCGGCGCAATTGGAGCAAAGCAAGGGGCGGTACAGGGTGCATTGTCTAATGCGGGCCAACGCGGTGCTGATGCCGCAGTTGGAACTGGACAGAAAATCGCTGAGGACAGGTTGAAGTGATGAGATTTTTTAATCGATCTCTCCTTGTGTACGAGCTTGGGCTTCTAGTCGTATTCATACTGGTCGCATTCTTCATCACCCGGTTCAATCCGGTGGAGACGCTCCGGTTGGGTGGATGGCTGTTCCTCTTGATGCAACCCATCTTGTTGGGTGCTCATGCTGTCGACCATTTTTCGCGCAAGCGTCGTCGATAGACGGGAGATGTGAAGGTGCCGGCCAGCGGCCGGCACTACCCGGGCTTCAGCGGGCGGCGGCGATGGCCTTCACCCGCGCCTTGGCCAACGCTTCACCGATGGCCGGGCCCTTCAGATGGGTGGTATCCAGATCCCGAGCCTGCACTGACAGCGCCGCCTGGTGCAGGCGCTTGAGCGTTTCGCCCTGTGGGTAGTCGGCATCCTCGAAACCGAGCCGGCCGCGCTTGTCGGCCTCGCAGCACAGTGCGATGCGGGCCACGCGTTCCGGCCGACGTAGTGCATCGCAGCGGCCCAGCAGTTCCAGCACGGTGGCATCGCGCAGTTCGTCGATGCGGTGCACGTTCAAGTGCTCGCGGCAGACTGCTTCGGCCAGTTGCTGGTGCTCGGTGGGAATCTTCAACCGCGCGCACAATGCCTTCAGCGGTTTGATGCCGCGCTGCTCGTGCATGATGTGGCGTGGCCATTCCTCCGGCGGGGTCAGGCCCTTGCCGAGGTCGTGGGTGAGGGCAGCGAAGCCGACCAGGTCATCACCCGGTGCCAGTTTCGCGGCCATGTCGCTGACCATTTCCTGGTGGATGCCGGTGTCGACTTCCGGATGGAATTCGGCACGCTGCGGCACGCCATACAGCGCTTCCAGCTCGGGCAGGATCGGGCCCAACGCATGCGCAGCGTGCAGCGTGCGCAGGAAGGCGGAGGGCCGTTCACTGACCAGCGCCTTGCGCAGTTCCTGCCAGACGCGTTCCGGCACCAGCGCGTCCAGCTCGCCACTGGCGGCGACCTCGCGCATCAGCGCCATGGTCTCTTCGGCGACGGTGAAGCCCAGTGGCGCGAAGCGCGCCATGAAGCGCGCCGCGCGCAGCACGCGCAGTGGATCTTCCACGAACGCCGGGCCGACGTGGCGCAGCACGCGCTGCTCAAGATCGCGAACGCCACCGTAAGGATCGACCAGCGTGCCGGTTTCCTCATCGCAGGCGATCGCGTTGATGGTGAAGTCGCGGCGCTGCAGGTCCTCTTCCAGCGTCACCGCCGGATCGGCATCGACCACGAAGCCGCGATAGCCACGGCCGGATTTGCGCTCGGTGCGCGCCAGCGCGTACTCCTCACCCGTCTTCGGATGCAGGAACACCGGGAAATCGCGGCCGACGGCGGTGTAGCCCTGCGATTCCATCTGCGGGGGCGTGGCGCCGACGACGACCCAGTCACGGTCGCCGGCCGGGCGCTGCAGCAGGCGGTCGCGCACGGCGCCGCCGACAAGATAGATCTTCATGGGGGGATGATCGCACGGTAGGTGCATGAGCATCGGTAGTGCCGGCCGCTGGCCGGCAACCCTTGGACAATGGCGGTTGCCGGCCAGCGGCCGGCACTACCGATGAAGAGGAATCACGGCAGGCCGCGCCACTCCGGCACGAACAGGCCGGCCAGGAACCACAGGCCGTAGACGATCCACAGGCAGAGGAAGTACAGCTTGATCTGCGATTCGTCCCACAGGCTGCCCCAGCTGTCGATGAAGGCCAGCGACTTCCAGCCTTCCATCCAGGCCGCGCCACCCCAGCGCAGCACCCAGGTGGCGAACAGGCTCCAGGCGGCGAATATCCCGATCCAGGCTAGCAGGCTCATCGCTTTCCCCTCCCCGGGAAACGGATGCCGGGTAGTGCCGGCCGCTGGCCGGCAACCCTTGGATGGTGGCCGAAGCCGGCCAGCGGCCGGCACGACCGCATTGCAATCAATCCCCGCCCTGGTCAGCGTTGGCGGCGCAGCTGAAGCTCTTGCGCTTGTCCACCAGGCGGCCCATCAGGCGGTCGCTCAGCGGCAATGCATCGCCATTGAGGCGCCAGTCGTAGATCACGCTGAAGGCCAGCACGCGCGCGACGTACTCGCGGGTTTCCTTGTAGCTGATGGTCTCGATCCACAGGTCCGGGTCATAACCCGGGCGCTGGCTCTGCCAACGCGCGGTCGGGGTCGGGCCGGCGTTGTAGGCGGCGATGGTCACGTACGGCAGGCCGTCGTACTTGTTCATCAGCTGGCGCAGATAGGCGGTACCGATGGCGATGTTGGTGTCCGGGTCGTACAGGCTGTCGGCGCCGCCGTAGCCGGTCAGGCCGATCGACTTGGCCACGCCGGCACCGGTGGCCGGCAGCACCTGCATCAGGCCCATGGCGTTGGCAGGCGAGCGCGCGCGCGGGGTGAAGGTGCTCTCGGCGCGGATCTCTGCCGCCACCCAAGCCGGATCGATCGCGTTGCGTGCCGATTCGCGGCGGATGGTGGCGTCGTGGTGCAGCGGGAAACGCAGGTCGTACAGGCGCTGTTCCTGCGGCTGCTTGCCGAGTGCGAACACGGCGCGGTCGAACCAGCCATTGTCCTGCGCCACGCGAACGGCGAGGCGGCGCTGGGTGTCATCGAAGCGCGACAGCGCGCTGTTCCATTCGGCCACGGCCCAGCCGGCGCGGTCGATCTGGTACAGCGCCATCGCGCGCTGGATGGCCGGATCACGCGCGATCACCGTTTGAGCCTGCGCGCTGTCGTTCGGCTTCCACGGGCACAGCGTGTAGCCCTGCTGCAGTTTGTCGGCCGCGAGGAAACCGTGGAAGGTTGGTGCGCGCGCGGCCTCGCGGAACAGCGGCTGCGCCTGTTGGGCCTGGCCGGTCTTCTCCAGCATGCGGCCTTCGAAGTAGCGCCAGCGCGGGTCGCTGCGCTGCTTGCTGCCCATCTTGCGGATCGCGGTCAGCGCCGCCGGCCAGTCACCGCGCGACATCGCTTCGCGCACGCGCCACTCGTGCAGGCGTTCGTCGTACGCCGATTCCGGCACCGCGTTGAGGCGCCGCGCCGAATCCGGAAGATAGGAAGCGACCGTCCACAGTGCGATCTGGTACAGCACCTGGCCCTGCTGCTCGGCACTCAGGCCCAGTGCCTGCGCGTACTGCGGCAGCTGCTGTTCGGTTGCGCCGGGATCGGCCTTGGCCAGCTTGGCCAGGCCATCGGTGGCGATGCGCCGGCTGCGCTCGTTGCGCGGCCAGTTCAACGCGCTGGCGTTGGGCTTGTCGACAAAGGCGGCGTAATTGTTGGCCAGCGCCAGGTCGGTGGCAGGCAGGCCACGTGCGGCGCTGCGCATCACAGCGGGTTGCTGGGCGTCGGCGGCGGCATCGATGCGTTCCCAGCGCAGCGCGTCGCTCAGACCACCCTGCGCCTGCAGCACGGCGAAAACGGCATCACAGCCGTCCGGCAGCGACTTGCCGTTCTTGCGCCACAGATCCTGCGCTTCACTGATCGACTGCGGATCGACCTTGCCGGTCACCTGGCGCGCGGTCAGCTGCGCACAGCGCAGGCCGGCGTTGTCGGTGGGCGCCCAGTTGGCGAGCAGGGTCGGCCAGTCCTGGCGGCGTGCGACCGAGGGCAGCCATACGCTGCGGAACGTGGTGGCCACGGCCTGGCCGTCATAGCGCTTGAGGAAGGCCTGCGCCTGCGCGGTATCGACGGTGTCGATGTTGCGGCGCAGGTTGGCGTACTCCAGCCAGCCGTATGCCGGATGGCGGCTGAGTGCGGCGGCCTGGCCGGGATCGAACTGGCCGCGTTCGGCGGCAGCGATCGCGGCCTTCAGCTGCGCGTTCTGGGCGTCGAGGGACTGGGCATTGGCGCAGCCGATCAGCAGCGTGGTGGCCAAGGGCAGCAGGGACAGGGCGGTCGAAGAGCGTCGGGTCATGGCGGGCAGCATAGCGGGCAATGGCTGAATTCAGTTTCGCATTGCGTGCACGCGATGGGTCGGCAACGGCAGCTGAATGCTCGTGCTGCAGGCACTGCCTCGCGAGCCTGCGGGCGACGTAGTGTCGAGCTTGGGCGAACGGCCCGGCTGCAGGGAGCGGCACATGGCGTTCAGTAGCGCAGGAAGAAGCGGCCCGCTGGCGGACATCAATGTCACGCCACTGGTGGATGTGATGCTGGTGCTGTTGATCATCTTCATCGTGACCGCGCCGATCGTGGCCCGGCCGATAGCCGTGCAGTTGCCACAGGCCACCGATCGCGTGGTCGACCGTCCCGAACCGCCACCGCCGATCGAGCTGCGCCTGGACGCTGCCAACCAGCTCAGCTGGAATGGCCAGCCGATGGTGATCAGTGAGCTGCAGGCGCGCCTGCAGGCACAGGCGCGCGAACATGCCGGCAACCTGCCGGAGCTGCGTATCGCCACCGATCCGGCGGCCGAATACGAAGGCATGGCGAGGATTCTGGCCGCAGCCGAGGCGACCGGCATGGAGCGCATTGCGTTCGTGCGGTAGTGTGATGTCTCACTGCCGCTCATGCGGTGATTGCTGCATGAGCGGCGCTTCCCCTGCTGACAGCGTCGCATCCAGGATCCGCAGAAAGGCCATTTCAATCTGCGCTGGAACCGGGGTTGGATGTGCTCGCCACCTTCCGGTCCCAGGGGCACGTTCAACGTCGAAAGCAGTCAACTCGGCTCTCTCGAAATCCACCACAACCGTCAATCCCTCTCCCGAGGCCAAGGCCGCATCGCTGGGAGAGGGGCAGTTGTTGCACTCGATCACGCCGCCTGCTCTCGATTCGCCCGCCAGGGAAAAAAGCAGCGTCATCACCGTCGCGACACCCAGCACCGCACTCACCGCTTTCATGATCGGCCCTCCTGCGAATCGCTGGAGGTGCGAGTCTGCGCTGGGTCGACTAGCGGCGCCTTCTGGATGAAGGAATTTCAAACTATTCCTGAAACCATCCGGCAGAGACCTTTTCCATGAATGCGGCGGCCCCCGGCGTGCGCTGTCGCAGCCGGCATCAAGGCTGCCTGTCGTGAACAATATCGTCCGGTCATAACCTGCAGCTATCTGACGCAATCGGCCTGCAATTGCGTCAATTTCGCGTGAAAGAGTGTCGATCATCACGCCGCGATTTTTACCACTTGTTTACAAAGGAGACGGCGCCGCCATGCAGGGAGGGAGTGCGGCAGCCCATGTCCCGACATTCCTTTGGAGAGAGAGCGAATGAATCACCTGCACCACCGCCCTTTGGCGGTTGCCGTCGCGCTGTGCGTGATGACCCTGGCACCGTTGGGTGCCGCTGCACAATCCACCACCAACCTCGATGCGGTGGAAGTCACCGGTACCCGCATCAAGCGCGCTGAAGTCGAAGGCCAGGTGCCGATCCAGACGCTGACCCGCGGTGATATCGAACGCACCGGCCTGACCTCGATCGGCGAAGTGCTGCAGCAGCTCACCGGTTCCGGTTCCGCGCTCAATGCCAAGTTCAATTCGTCCGGCAACTTCGGCTTCCCGCCCGATGGCAGTGGTGTAGGTGCTGGCTCGGCGCAGGTGGACCTGCGCCATCTGGGCGCCAAGCGCGTGCTGGTGCTGGTTGACGGCATCCGCTGGGTCAATGAGTCGTCCGCCTCCGGTGTGGGCTCGGCCACCGACCTCAATACCATTCCGCTGGCCATCGTCGAGCGCATCGAAGTGCTGGAAGATGGCGCGTCGTCGCTGTACGGCTCCGATGCCATTGCCGGCGTGGTCAACATCATCACCCGTCGTGATTTCGATGGCGGCCAGGTGACCCTGAACTACGGCGAGTACAGCAAGGGCGATGGCACGCAGAAGGGCGTGGATCTGGCCTGGGGCAAGAGCGGCGACCGCTTCAGCCTGTTCCTCGGCGCCAGCTGGACCAAGCAGGATCCGGTGTTCGCCAAGGACCGCGAGCAGTCGCGCTTCCCGATTCCCGGCACCGGCCTGGCCTTCGGCAGCGGTGGCATTCCGCAGGGCCGTTTCATGTTCACCGACCCGAACACCGGTGCGGTGCAGAACATCGTGCCCAATACCGGCGTGAGCAACCCGCGCTACGACGGCAGTGCCGGCTGCGCGCGCACCGATGACTATCACTGCTTCACCAGTGCTGATCGCTTCAACTTCGCCGAATACAACATGGTGCTGACACCGTCGGAGCGTAAGGGCCTGTTCGGTCAGTTCCGCTTCGACATCACCGACAACGTGCAGTGGTACGTCAAGGCACTGGGCAACCGCCGTGAGTCGACCAACCAGGCCGGCCCGGAGCCGCTGTTCTTCGGTCCCGATGGCGCCACCGGCAATCCGCTGGCCGACAACATCACCGTGTCTGCACTCAACCCGTACAACCCGTTCGGCTTCGACCTGGTCTCGGGTGACAACCTGAGCCTGATCGGTCGCCGTCCAGTAGAAGGCGGCGCGCGCGTGTTCAAGCAGGAAGTGGACACCACGTATTTCGCCACCGGCTTCGTCGGCAACTTCCAGGCGGCTGACCGCAGCTGGTACTGGGACGTCAACGGCATGTACAGCAAGAACAAGGCCGAACAGACCAACTACGGCAGCTACAACATCTACAACGTCAACATGGCGCTGGGCGATCCGTCCGTCTGTGCGGCGACGCCGGGCTGCGTGCCGCTGAACATCTTCGGCGGTGCCGGTTCGATCACTCCGGACATGCTGAAGTGGATCCAGCCGGTGGTGCGTGACCGCAGCCAGAACGAACTGAGCCTGTTCACCGCCAACCTGTCCAGCGACCTGTTTACGCTGCCGGCCGGCCCGGTGTCGTTCGCTACCGGCTTCGAGTATCGCAAGTACGAGGGATCGTACCAGCCCGATCCGCTGACGGTGGCGGGCCACTACAACGGCGTGCCTTCGCAGCCGACATCCGGCTCGTATAACGTCAACGAGGCCTACCTGGAGTTGAGCGTGCCGATCTTCGCCGACTCTTCATTCGGCAAGAAGCTGGACCTGAGCCTGGCCGGGCGCTATTCGGACTACTCCACCTTCGGTGGCGAGTTCACGCCCAAGTACGGCCTGCGTTGGCAGGTGACCGACGATTTCGTGCTGCGCACGACCTATGCCGAGGGCTTCCGTGCACCGTCGATTGGTGAGTTGTACGGTTCGGCCGCGCGTGCCGACCTGCAGTTGTTCGATCCATGCTCGGTGGGCCTGGGCGGTACGCCGCCGCGCGGCAGCGCCGCCAACTGTGCCGCGCTGGGCGTGCCGGCCGGCTTCCAGCAGGCCAACTCGCAGATCTCGGTGACCACCGGCGGCAACCGCGAGCTGGATCCGGAGCGCTCGCGCAGTTTCAGTGCCGGTTTCGTGTGGAGCCCGTGGTTTGGCAACAACACCTCGTGGTCCGAGCGCTTCGACGTGGAGGTGACCTTCTATCGCCATGCCATCGATGGCGCGATCCAGGCAATCAACGCGCAGACCCAGCTGGACCTGTGCGTGGAAACGCTGGATCCGATCTACTGCGATGGCATCACCCGCGCCAATACCGGTGCAGTGAGCAGCTTCAACAACCGCCTGACCAATCTCGGCTCGATCAAGACCGATGGCTGGGACGTGGATCTGTTCTGGACGTTGCCGCAGAGCTCGATCGGCCAGTTCAAGCTGGGCTGGAAGAACACGTTCGTCGGCCGCTACGAGGCCACCGGTGCGGCGGGCCAGAAGCAGCCGCAGAAGCCGGGCGTGGAAGTGGCCGACAGCTCGATTCCGGAATGGACCAGCAATGCTAGCATCGGCTGGACGCTGGACCGCTGGAGTGCCAACTGGACCGTTCGGCATATCTCCGAATTGACCGAGAACTGCGGTGACGCCTCTGTATTCCCGGTCTGCAGCAACCAGGCCGCAGGCACCAATACGCTGTCGGCCACCACCTTCCATGACATGCAGGTGGGCTACAAGATCGACTGGATGAAGGGACTGCAGCTGACCGCTGGCCTGAACAACGTGTTCGACAAGGATCCGCCGATCTGCCTGTCGTGCTCGTTGAACGGTTACGACGCTTCGACCTACGACATCCCGCGTGGCCGCTACTGGTACCTGCGCGCGGACCTGCGTTTCTGATGAAGGGACGGCGCCGGGCTCCGCCCGGCGCCGTTGCAGCGTCGAGCCATGCTCGACTCCATGAAGGTGGTCAATCCGGAATGTCCTGTTCCGGGTCATCCTGTTCAAGGCTGGCACGGCGGAACGCGGTGCGTGCCCATCGCAGTCCGGCCACGATCATCATCGGCCCGACCGCGAAGGCGGGCAGTGAGGGAATGCGGAACTGTGGCAGCGTTTGGACCAGCAGGTTGTACAGGATCCAGGCCACCAGGATCAGGCCGATCCCCGCGCACAACAGTCCGAACAGCACCTGTGGAATGCCCATTGCCAATCCCAGCGCGCGCTCGGAGCGGGTGGGGGTGGGGATGGCGCGCAGTTCACGGCCCAGATCGAACCAGAACAGGATCGCTGCGGGCAGGCCGATCAGCAGAAGCAGGATGAAGTAGCCATTGCCTGTAACGACCATCAGCGGCAGCGAAGAGAACAGGGCCACGAGCGAGAGACCGAGTTTCGTGCGGGTGCGCATGGCCGGTCGTCCTTGAGGGGGAAGGCGCGAGGTATCCGTCTGCGCGACGCTACACCTGTAAGGTCAGCGCGGCAACGGGGGTGCCGAGCGCCCCCGTTGTAGCGTCGAGCCGTGCTCGACGACCCCGTGTGATCGAATCGAGCATGGCTCGACGCTACAAGGCCGGTTGGATCAGAACGCCCAGGTGAACGTCAGCGAGCCATTGCGGCCGTCGCCGTAGGCACCGTAGCCGGTGATCTGCGAGTAGTACTTCTTGTCCAGCAGGTTGTTGAGGTTGGCCTGCACGCTGAACTCCGGCGAGATGCGGTAGCGCACGAAGGCACTGATCAGCGCGTAGCCTTCCTGTTCGAAACGGCCCACTACCGGCGCAGCGTAGTAGATGCGGTTCTGCCAGTTGGCACCGCCGCCGACGGTCAGTTCCTGCAGCGATTGCGGGGTGTAGCTGGTGAACAGCTTCAGCGCGGTCTGCGGCAGGTTGGTGTTGATGTCGGCGCCGTTGATGTCCTTGGCCACGTAACGTGAAGCACCGAAGGTCGCGTTCCAGCCCGGTGCCAGTTCGCCGTTCATTTCGAACTCGAAGCCGCGGCTGACGGTGCCACGTGCAGCGATGTAGGCGGTCTCGTTCATTTGCCCGTCGACCTTGTCCATGGTTTCCTGGCCAACATTGTCCTGCTCGATGCGGAACACTGCCACGGATGCATTCAGCCGGTTGTCGAACCACGCGCCCTTGACGCCGACTTCGTAGCTCTTGCCATCGACCGGATCGAGGTAGCTGCCCTGCTTGTTGCGCAGCGTCTGTGGCTGGAAGATCTCGGTATAGCTGGCGTAGGCGGAGTAGGTATCGTTGATGTCGTAGACCAGGCCGGCATACGGCGTGGTCACTTTGTGCGAGCGGTCGTTGCCTTCGTCTTCGCTCTTCCAGTCGGTGTAGCGCGCACCGATGATCAGCTTCAGTGGATCGGCCAGCGACAGGCGTGCGGCGGCATAGCCGGCCTTCTGTGTGATGGTGCCCTGGCTGGCAAGCTTCAGCGGTCGCCAGTTCGGCTGCGGGAAATCACCGGTCCAGCCGAAGTAGCTGGCCAGCGGCAGGTACTGTGCATTCGGATCGTTGAAGTCAGGCTGGAAATCACCATAGTTGGCGAACTCACGCTTGTTGTAGCTCAGGCCGGCCATGAACTGGTGCTCGCGGCCGAACAGCTGGAACGGCCCATCGATGTAGCCATCGATGCCATCAACCTTGCGCTCGGTGTTGTAGAAGCCGGCCATCGGCGTGATGCCGGCGCCCGTGGTCTTGTTGAACGCGGTGTAGGCCGGATAGAACAGCTTGTCGTCGGCCTTGGTGCGGTCGTGGGTGGCGCCGATCTTGAACTTCCAGCCGTTGCTGAAGGCATGCTGCAGGGTGGCGAACGCACGCTTGCTGGTGGTGTCCCAGTAGGTCCAGTCCGGCGACGGATTGAACGAGGTCGGATAGTTGGTCGGGCTGCCATCGGCGTACCACATCGGGAAGCCGCCCCAGGTCGCGCCGTTGGCGCGCTTCTGCTGGTAGTCGTAGCCCACGCTGAGCTGCGTGTCCGGGGTCAGGTCGGCGTCGATGACGGCATAACCCAGCGTCTTGCGCTGGTTGTAGCGGTCCATCTGACCATCGGTGTCCAGGTAGCTGCCGATCACCCGGCCGCGCACCGTGCCACTGGCGTTCAGCGCGGTGCCCACGTCCACGGTGGTGCGCGTGCGGCCCCAACTGCCGACGTTCACCGAGACGCTGCCGGTCAGTTCTGCGCTGTCGGCGTGTTTGCGGATGAGGTTCACCGAGGCGGACGGATTGCCGGCACCGCTGAGCAGGCCGGTAGCGCCGCGTACCACTTCCACGCGGTCGTACAGCGCAAGATCGAGGCCGGAATCGCCGTAGCTCCAGTTCTGCACCATCTGCGTCGGCAGGCCATCGAACTGGTAGGCATCGATGTAGAAGCCACGCGCGTAGAACTCGGTGCGCTCGCTGTCGGACTGGGTGCTGGTCACGCCGGTGGTGTTGGCCAGCACGTCGATGATGTCGTCCAGCTTCTGATCTTCGATGCGCTGGTGGCTGATGATGCTGACCGACTGCGGGATCTCGCGCGGTGCCAGATCGAAGCGGGTACCGGCCGAGGTGCGGCGCACCGAATAGCCTTCGGCACGTTCGCCCTTGACCACCACCTTGTCCAGCGTGGTCGGATCGGCGGCGGTGTCGGCGAAGGCGGCCGGGGCCACGGCGCAGAGAACGGCAAGCACGGCAACGGACAGCCGCTGCGGCTGCTGGGTACGGAAGGCGGGACGGGTCATGGGGGTCCTGGACGAGCACGCGCGTTCGGCCGGCATCCAGGAGGCGAGGCGCTACGGGTAGGGGAAGGGCGGGCAGGCCGTCCTGGCACCACCGGAAACGAAAGAAATGGTAATACGAACTATTCCTATTTACAAATCATGAACGGTTCGGTGCGCGGGTGCGCCGTGGCGATCAGCGCAGCAACGGCAACGGGTTGCGGGGGCCGTTCGTGCCGTAGATGCCCCAGTGCAGATGCGGCGGCGTGCCCTTGGCATTGCCGCTGTCGCCCACGTGGCCGAGCAGGTCACCGGCCTGCACCACCTGGCCGCGCGCCAGGCCCTCGGCCCAGCCTTCCAGATGCGCGTAGTAGTAGCGTTCCCGCCCGGGCCCGATCACCCAGACCTGGCGGCCACCGAGGCCGCGTTCGCTGACATCCGCGATGACGCCGGCAGTGACGCTGCGCACCGGCGTGCCGCGCTGGGCGAAGATATCGATGCCGGTGTGGGAGCGGTCGCGGCCGCGCGGCGCGCCGAAGGTATCGGCGATCTGGCGGGGGCGCACACCCTCCACCGGCACCGGAAGTTCGGTGGCCGGCGGCATGCGCGAGAGTGCCCACAGCATCCTCGGCGTGGCCGCCCACGGGCTGTTCCACAGCGCCATCGCGGCAACGACGGCAATGGCCAGCCACAGGCCGCGCACCAGCCAGCGGCGCAGGCGACCGGCAGGAGAGGACGGAGTGCTCATGGTCTCCGACTGTAGCGTCGAGCCATGCTCGACGGCTGTTGCTTTGCGGTAAAAGCGCAGTCGAGCATGGCTCGACGCTACAGAACCGGTGCCAGCGGGACCTCGAAACTCCGCTTCAAGGTGCCCAGTGCCACCGAGGTACGGAAGCGCTCGATGTTGTCATCGCCGCCGAACAAGCGCTCGGTGATCGCCTCGTACTCTTCCATCGACGCCGCCGAAAGCAGCAGCAGGAAATCGCCATCGCCGGTGATCGAGTAGCACTGCTGCACGGCCGGGTCGTCCTGTACGCGGCGCTTGAACAGCGCCACCCGCTCGCGCTGCTCGCTGACCACGCGCACCTCGACGATGATGGTCAGCGGCCGCCCGACCTTGGCGGCGGCGACCACCGCTACATTGGCCGCGATCACGCCGCTGTCCTGCAGGCGCTTGATGCGGCGCTGCACGGCCGGGGTGGACAGGTGCACGGCCTCGGCGATTTCGCGCTGCGGCAGGGTGTTGTCCCGCTGCAGCAGGTCGAGGATGGCGCGGTCGAAACTGTCGAGCACGGGGGCGATGGCCATGGCGAGCAGAAGTTGCACGAACGGGCCGTCAATTGAGCCAAGTGCTCGGCGCCGGCGCAATAGACTTTGCGCATGCAGACCTCACGACTCGCGCCGATGTTGCCGGCGCTGGCGGTGCTCGGCTCGGTCACCTCGCTGGCCATCGGCACCTCCTACGCAAAACACCTGTTCCCGCTGATCGGTGCCCAGGGCACCAGCGCGCTGCGCGTGGGCTTTTCGGCGCTGTTGCTGCTGCTGTTCTGGCGGCCATGGCGCTGGAAGACCAGCCGCGTGGATGCGATCACCATCCTGCGCTACGGGCTCACCCTGGGCCTGATGAACCTGCTGTTCTACATGGCCCTGCGCACGATTCCCTTCGGCATCGCGGTGGCCATCGAGTTCACCGGGCCGCTGACGGTGGCGATGCTGTCATCACGGCGACCGATCGACTTCCTGTGGGTGGGCTGCGCGGCGGTGGGGCTGCTGTTGCTGTTGCCGATCGGTGGCGGCCCGGCGCTGGACCCGGCCGGCGTGCTGTATGCCATGGGTGCGGCGGCGTGCTGGGGCCTGTACATCGTGTTCGGCAAGCGTGCCGGCCATCTGCACGCCGGGCATTCGGTGTCGCTGGGGCTGCTGGCGGCGTCGCTGGTGGTGGTGCCGGTGGGCGTGGTGCATGCCGGCGCCGCACTGCTCGATCCGAAGATCCTGGCGGCGGGCCTGCTGGTAGCGCTGGTCTCCAGCGCGATCCCGATGTCGCTGGAGATGATGGCGCTCAAGCGCCTGCCCAAGGAGACCTTCGGCATCCTGATCAGCATGGAGCCGGCAGTGGCCGCGCTGTGGGCGATGCTGCTGCTGCACGAGCACCTGCATGGATTGCAGTGGCTGGCGATCGGCTGCACGGTGCTGGCCTCGGTGGGCAGCACGATGACCGCGCGGCGGCTGAAGGTGCCAGTGGTGCAGGCGGGGTAGCGCCGGGCCATGCCCGGCGGAGAGCGTGCCAACCAAGGTTGGCACCCACCAGGAGCGGTCAGCGCAGGGCGTCGGCCGGAACGTCGATCTGCATCGCCAGGGCGAGGTGATCGGAGAACGCGGCCGGTACGGCTTCCACGGTACGGGTCTGCAGGCCGCTGCTGACCAGGATGTGGTCGATGGCGCGATCGGGGCGCCAGCTGGGGAAGGTCGGCACGATGCAGCCGGGGGGCTGCAGCCGGGTCTTCTGGTACAGCACCTGCATTTCCGGGCGTTCGGCCAGGCAGTTGAAGTCGCCCATCAGGACGGCGTTGGGATGGTCGGACAGCAGCTCGGCAATGAAGCCCAGCTGCGACATCCGCGAACCCGCGCCCAGCGACAGATGGGCTACAGCTACCGCCAGGCCATCGGCGCCGTCGCCGAACTTGGCCAGCAGCACGCCGCGCCCGCCGATGCGGCCGGGCAGGGCGTGATCCTGCACTTCCACCGGTTCCAGCTTGCTCAGCAGGCCGTTGGCGCTGGAGGCGACCCCGCCCATGCGCCGGTTCGGCTGGTGGCTCCAGTAGTTGAAGCCGGCACGCTGGGCCAGGTAGTGGGTCTGGTTGGTGAAGCCCGAGCGCAGGCTGCCCGGGTCGGCCTCCTGCAGGCCGACGATGTCATGTTCGCGCGCCAGGGTGGCGATCGCGTCCAGGCTGCTGCGCTTGCGGCCCGCCGGCAGCGCATGTGACCAGCTGCGGGTCACATAGTCGCTGTAGCGGCGGGTACTTGAGCCGGCCTGGATGTTGGCCGTCAGCAAGCGCAGGGTCCGTGTACGGGGGGAATTCACGGCCGGGAAACGCTTCTCTTGGATCAGTGAGCCTGGGCCGCACCGCGTTCGCGGGCGATCAGGTGGTCGGCAATGCGCAGCATGTCCGGGAAGCTCTTGCCCTTCACCAGGTACTTGCCGTTGACGATGATCGACGGGGTGCCGCTGATCTGGCTGCGCTGGGCGAACTGCTTGGCCGAGTTGGTCTTGGCATTCACCGCGAAGCTGCCCATGGTGGCGGCGAACTGCTTCGGATCCACGCCGTAGGCACCGTAGAACTTGGCGATGTCGTCAACCGAATCGGTGCCGCGCTCGCCCTTCAGGGTCTTCTGCGAATGGATGGCAGCGTACAGGGCTTCGTGGGTCTTCTCCTGCACGCCCAGGGTCTGCGCGGCGTAGAAGGCACGGGCGTAGTTGTCCCAGGTACCGCCGAACATGGCCGGCACGTAGACGAAGTTCACGTCGCTCGGCAGGCCGGCCTTCCACGGGCCGACCAGCGGCTGGAACGCGGCGCAGGCCGGACAGACGTAGCCGAAGATCTCGGTCACTTCGATCTTGCCGGCGGCCGGCTGGAACGGCTGGCCGTTCGGGATCACCTGGTAGTCGGCGCCTTCCACCGGGGCCGGGCCGGTCAGTGCGGTGGTGGTCGGGGCCGGTGCAGCGGCCGGGGCGGCTTCAGCCGCGGCCTTCTCTCCTTCGGCACCGGCCGGGGCGACGCCTTCG
>NZ_JASJSQ010000003.1:0-91378 GCF_030236855.1 Stenotrophomonas maltophilia group sp. Smal13 | reverse complement strand
CGGTACCCGCTGCCGGAGCGGCCGGTTCGGTGGTCGCCGGAGCTGCAGCCGGTTCGGCCGGGGCCGCGGTGGTGTTGGTGCTGCCGTCGTCGGCCTTGCAGGCCGCCAGGATCGGCAGCAGCGCTGCGAGGGCGAGGGCGTAACGGATCTTCATGGAAACGTCTCCAGCATCTGGAAAGGTGGGGCCGGCGTCATGCGCCGGCCAGGGGGAAATGATGACACGCGGCGGCGAAAGCGCCGTGTCGGTGGTGGGTGTTGGTTCAGCGGCCGCGGGCGGCGCGGGCCTGGGCGATCAGCGCCGAGGCGATGCGCAGCTGGTCGTCGAAGCTGTCGCCACGGACCAGGTACTGGCCGTTGATGATCAGCGCCGGGGTCCCGGGGATCTTGGTGCGCTGGGCGAACGCGCGGGCGGCATCGACCTTCTTCTGTACGGCATCGCCGCGCAGGGCCTGCAGGTAACGGTCCGGGGTCACGCCGTAGGCCTTGTAGAAGGTGGCGAGCTCATCGGCCGAGACGTTCTGCATCGGCAGCGAGCCGTCCTGGTGCAGGGCCTTGAACACGGCGCCATGGCTGCGCTTGGCCACGCCGACTTCGTCGGCGGCGTAGTAGGCCAGTGCCCAGGCATCCCAGGCGCCGCCGAAGGCTGCCGGAACCGGAGTGAAGCGCACATCGGCCGGCAGCTTGGCTGCCCAGGCTTCCAGCTGCGGTTCGAAACGGGCGCAGTGCGGGCAGGTGTAGCCGAAGACCTCGACCACCTCGATCTTGCCGGCCAGTGGCTGGAACGGGCCCGGCTGGGCGATGCGCTCGTAGTCCTTGCCTTCGACCAGCGGGGCATTGGCGGGGGTGGCGGCGCAGGCTACCAGCGGCAGCAGCACCAGCACAGACAACAGCAGGCGGGAAATCAACCTCATCGACACGCATCTCCGTTGAAAAAAGCAACGCCGGCGCGGTCGCCGGCGTGAAGGAAACATACCGCAGCCGCGGGCCGGCGTGGCGACCCGGGCCGACCAGTGGTGGTCAGGGGGCGGCAGCCGGTTGTGCCGGCGTGGTGGCAACGGCCACGTCGTCGGCCTTGTTGTGCAGGCCCTGCAGGTAGCTCGACAGCGCCTGCACCTCCTGCTCGCTCAGCTTCTGCGCAACCGCAGCCATGATCTGGAAGTGCGCCTTGTCGGTCTCGTTGGTCTGGCCGGCCTGGTATTCCTGCAGGCGGCGCGCGACATAGCTGGCGTGCTGGCCGCCGATGTGCGGATAGGCCGGGCCCGGATTACCGGCGCCACTGGGGCCGTGGCAGGCCATGCAGGCCGGCAGGCCGCGTTTGGCGTCACCGCCACGGTACAGCTGCTGGCCGATCTCGTAGAACTTCATGCCCTTGTAGGGGCCGTCGGTGACCGCCGTGTCATCGGCGATGCCGGCAGTGGCCTTCTGCGTGGCGAAGAACGCGCCGATGTCGCGCATGTCCTGCGGGGTGAGGTTCTGCACGAACGGCACCATCGCCACCGCCGCGCCGGAGCTGCGCTGCCCATTGGCGATCAGGGCCATCTGCTGGGCGACGTAGCGTTCGCTCTGGCCGGCGATGGACGGGTACATCTCCACCGTGGAATTGCCGTCGGCGCCATGGCAGGCCGCGCAGGCCGAGGCCTTGGTCTGGCCGGCCTTGGCATCGCCCCAGTGGGTCTTGCTGAAATCGACCTCCAGCGAGGCGGTGTTGATCGGCCCGTTGTCGGGCAGCGGGGTCAACGTGGTCTGCGCGAACGCAGCGGCGGCAACGACTACGGCAGTGGCAAGGGCGGATACGGCAAGAACGCGAGCGTGGCGCATGCTAAAGCTCCGTATGGACCGGGCCGGGCGGCAGCCACGGCATCGTCCGGATTATCAACGCCGTTTCCGCGCACGGTCAACGCAGCAGTGCAGCATTTTCCCGGCGGAGGGCCCGGGGCCGGGCGCGCGGTGCCACAACATGCGATCCTATGCACATGTCATTGCTCATCGAACGCGCTCAATACCACCTCTCTGCCCACAACATGGGGCAGCTGCCGCCCGATGAGGGGGCCGAAGTGGCCTTTGCGGGCCGCTCCAACGCCGGCAAGTCCAGTGCTCTCAACGCATTGACCCGCCAGAACAGCCTGGCCCGGGTCTCCAAGACCCCCGGCCGCACCCAGCAGCTGGTGTTCTTCCAGGTGACCCCGGAAGCCCATCTGGTCGATCTGCCCGGTTACGGCTACGCCAAGGTGCCGCTGGACCTGCAGGCGCACTGGCAGGCCTTCATCGACCGCTACTTCCGCACCCGCAATGCGCTGAGGGGCCTGGTGGTGGTGATGGATATCCGCCACCCGCTGAAGGACTACGACCGGCAGATGCTGGCCTATGCCGTGCAGCGTGGCCTGCCGGCGCATGCGTTGCTGACCAAGGCCGACAAGCTGAGCCGCAGCCAGCAGATGCAGACCCTGCAGAAGGTGCGCAAGGAACTGCACTCCTCCTTCGGTGATACGGTCAGCGTGCAGGTGTTCTCCGGCGCCGCCCGCACCGGTGTGGACGAAGCCCGCGGCATCATCGGCGGCTGGCTGGGGCTGGAATAAGGCATTTCCGGTCGCCCGGCTGGCAGCCGGGCGCTACCGGATCGGGTGGGTGCCGACCTTGGTCGGCACACCCTCACAACGGCGAATACTCCGCCGGCACCCACGCATAGGCCTTGCCCTCGCCACGCACATGGCCCAGACCGGGGAACGGCAGGTGCGCACCGGCCACCCACCAACCGTTGGCGGTGGCCTGCTGCAGCAGGCCGCGACGGCTGGCGATGGCCGCTTTGCGGTCCGAATCGGCCTCGAAGGCCGCCTCCGGGTGCGCGAACTGCACCGCGTGGAAGTGCAGCACATCGCCCCACACCAGCAGTGACTGGCCCTGGCTGTCGAACCGGTAAGAGACATGGCCGGGCGTATGGCCATGGGTGTCCATCGCCACCGCGCCACCGGGCAGGGCATCGCCGGGACTGAAGGTGCGCAGGTGGCCGCTGGCCTGATAGGGCGCTACCGCGTTGCGCGCCAGCGGGAAGGCAAAGCGCACGCCCTTCGGCGCGGTGGCCTCGCTGGCCGGGTTGAGCCAGTAGTCGGCATCGGCCTTGGACAGCCACACCGTGGCATTCGGGTAGGCCGGCTTGCCCTGCGCGTCGAGTACGCCACACAGGTGATCCGGATGGGCATGGGTCAGCAGCACGTCATCCACCTCGGCCGGGTCCACGCCGGAGGCGCGCAGGTTGCCCAGCACCTGGCCCAGGCCGGGGCCGAAGCACTGCGCGGTGCCGGTATCGACCAGGGTCAGGTGATTGCCCTGGCGCACAAGGAAAGCGTTGATCGCGGTCTGCAGCCCCTTCTTGTCTTCCGGCACGTAACGGCCTTCCAACAGGCGGCTGACCAGCGTCGGCGGCACGTCCACGACTTCCTGCCGGCCCAGCGCGACCACGCCATCGAACAGGGCGGTGACCTGCAGCGCACCGACGCGCTGGTGGTAGACGCCTGGGACCTGCTGGGTGGGGGCAGGCGACGTGGTTTCGGCCAGCGCGGCCAGTGGCAGGGATGACAGGGCCAACAGCAGGGCGCGGTGCAGCGGCAGGGGACGCAGGGACATGGTGGTTCTCGGTGGACGACGGGCGGTTCCGTTGCCGTATAGCGTGCCGTGGCCGACGTGTGTGCGGCGCTCAAACCACTACGCGGAATGCTCAGGGAGGGGTGTTGTCTGCAGGGCGCAGCCCTGCCGAACCCCTTCAAATGTCTGTGGGAGCCAGCCCGTACTGCTCGGCGAAGCGCTTGCTGAAACTCGCCGCAGACCGGTAGCCCGCGCGTGCTGCGACGGTCTTCAATGGCAGGTCCGTGGTGTAGAGCAGCTGCATGCCATGCGCCAGCCGGGCCTCGGTAAGCAGCTGGCGCAGGCTGGTGTCCTCGGCGGCGAGACGACGACGCAGGGTCGCACCGCTCAGCGCGAACTGTTCTTCCACATCACGCGATTGCCAGTCGCGTGCCGGTTCGGCGGCGATGCGGTCGCGGATCTGTTCGCCCAGGCTCGGCGCCTGCGGCAGCAGCAGGTTGCCGTGGCCCTGCCGGCACAGGGTCAGCACCAGCGAGGCCAGGGCCAATCGTGCCTCGCTGTAACGGCCGTCCTGCAGCGATTGCCGCCACTGGCGCAGCACCGGGCCATGGTCGATCAACGGCAGACGTGCCATCGCCTGGCCCGGCGCGGGAAGGTCCTCGCTCCACAGCGTGCGTGCGGCCGCCAGTACTTCGGCACACAGCGGCACGATGGCACTGAGGTAGCGGCCGGTCCCCGGGTCGGGCGTGTTGACCACATCGATGCGGCAGCGCTGGGTCAGCAGCAGGATGTCGCCGGGGATGAATTCCAGCGACTGGTGCGCGGTGCGCACCTGCTTGCGGCCCTCCAGCAGGATCGCGAACTGCGGTTGCGGAATCTCCACCGAGCTGGCGCCATGCTCGCGACGGGCGGTGATGCAGGCATAGCCTTCGGCGCGCTCACAGCCCGCCAGGCTGGCCATCTCGGCCAGCAGTGCGGTGGCCGGGGGCAGCATGGCGGTCATGTCACGTGTGCGCCGAGCAGGCGACCGACGCCGGCGGCCGCGGCCATCGCCAACGCGCCCCAGAACATCACCCGGATCGCGCCGCGTACCGGCGGTGCGCCGCCGGCCTGGGCCGCCATCGCGCCGGTCAGGCACAGGCCGAGCAGGGTGCTGGCGGTGGTCATCATCGCGACCTTGTCGACCGGCGCGAGCAGCGCGGTCAGCACCGGGAGTGCCGCACCACAGGTGAAGGCGCCGGCCGAGGCCAGCGCTGCCTGCAGCGGGCGCGCGCGCAGGGTATCGGTGATGCCCAGCTCGTCGCGTGCGTGGGCGCCCAGCGCATCGTGGGCGGTGAGCTGTTCGGCCACCTGCCGCGCCAGTGCCGGCTCCAGGCCGCGGTGGCGGTAGATCGCGGCCAGCTCTTCCAGTTCGCTGTGCGGATCTTCGTGCAGTTCGCGCTTTTCCATCGCCAGGTCGGCGTCTTCGGTGTCGGCCTGGGTCTGCACGGAGACATACTCTCCAGCAGCCATCGACATCGCGCCGGCCACGGTGCCAGCCACGCCGGTGGCCAGAATGGTCGCCGCGGAGGCGCCGCTGGCGGCCACGCCGACCACCAGGCCGGCCACCGAGACGATGCCATCGTTGGCCCCCAGCACGGCGGCACGCAGCCAGCCGACGCGCTCGGAGCGGTGCAGTTCGGGGTGTCGTGAATGGCGGCTCATGGCCCCGAGTGTACGAGGGTCAAGAGGGCGTCGGTAGGATGCTGAAAACCGTCTCCGTCGCATGACGCAACGGGTCGCCACGCTATAGTGCGCCCTTGCGATGGAAGGCTCCGAGCCCCACATCCCCCGCCACTGTCCAGCGAGCCTTCCCCTTGTCGAGCCCCAGCCACGTCGCCGATACACCCATTACCGACCGCTCGCAGCTGGTGGAGGTGATCGCCTCCGGCGAGAAACCCCGCGCGCAGTGGCGCATCGGCACCGAGCACGAGAAGTTCGGGTTCCGCCTGGATGACCTGCGCCCGCCGACCTTTGAAGGCGAGCGCGGCATCGAAGCGCTGCTCAATGGCCTGGTCCGCTTCGGCTGGGAGCCGGTGCAGGAGAACGGCAACACCATCGCCCTGCTGCGCGATGGTGCCTCGGTGACACTGGAACCTGCCGGTCAGTTGGAACTGTCCGGCGCGGCGCTGGAGACCATCCACCAGACCTGCGTGGAGACCGGCACCCATCTCAACGAAGTGGCACAGGTGGCCGGTGAGCTGCAGCTCGGCTTCCTCGGCATGGGCTTCCAGCCGAAATGGAAGCGCGATGAAATGCCGTGGATGCCAAAGGGCCGCTACAAGATCATGCGCGCCTACATGCCCAAGGTCGGCTCGCTGGGCCTGGACATGATGACCCGCACCTGCACGGTGCAGGTGAACCTGGATTACGCCACCGAAGCGGACATGGTGAAGAAGTTCCGCGTGTCGCTGGCGCTGCAGCCGATCGCCACCGCGCTGTTCGCCGATTCGCCGTTCACCGAAGGCAAGCCCAACGGCTACCTGAGCTACCGCTCACACATCTGGACCGACACCGACGCCGACCGCACCGGCATGCTCGACTTCGTGTTCGAGGATGGCTTCGGTTACGAGCGCTATGTCGATTACCTGCTCGACGTGCCGATGTATTTCTCCTACCGCGATGGCATCTACCACGACGCCAGCGGGCAGAGCTTCCGCGATTTCATGCAGGCCAAGCTGCCGGTGCTGCCGGGCGCGCTGCCGACGCTGCGCGACTGGTCGGACCACATGACCACCGCGTTCCCGGAAGTGCGCCTGAAGAAGTACCTGGAAATGCGCGGTGCCGACGGTGGCCCGTGGAGCCGCCTGTGTGCGCTGCCGGCGTTCTGGGTCGGCCTGCTGTACGACGACACCGCACTGGATGCGGCTTGGGACCTGGTGCGTGATTTCACCCTGGCCGAGCGCCATGCACTGCGCGACGGCGTGCCGAAGCATGCGATGAACCTGCCGTTCCGCACTGGCAGCGTGCGCGACCTGGCCCGTGAAGCGGTGAAGATTTCCGTCGAAGGCCTCAAGCGCCGCGCGGCGCGCAATGCCGACGGCCAGGACGAGAGCAAGTTCCTGGACGTGCTGCAGGAGATCGTCGAGTCCGGCCTGACCCCGGCCGAACGCAAGCTGGCGCTGTTCCATGGCCGCTGGCACGGCGACGTTGATCCGGTGTTCCGCGAGTTCGCGTACTGACACTGTTCCGGCGGGTGCCAACCGGGGCCGGCACCTGCCGTTGCGTCACCACCCGCGCGCTGCGAACAGGCGCGCGTAGATGTCGCGAACCACATCCTGCTTGCTGCGGTTGTAGGCCTGCACGTTGGCATTGCCCTGCAGTGCTGCTTGCTTGGCCTGTGCATAGCGCCTGCGGTCATCTTCATGGCTGCGCAGCCAATCGCGGAACAAGCAGTGGCGGAGGTGCTCGGCGCAACCAGGTGCGAACACGTGGAGGTTCACGCGCGGCACGTGCAGTCGCAGCATGCGGTGCTGGTACCACGAGGGTTCGCGGATGGTAAGCACGTAGCCCAGTGCCTGCAGCGCTGGCAGCCAGGCCGCTTCGTCGGCGGGATCGGCAACCAGCAGGTCGATGTCCAGTACCGGTTTGGCCGGCAGGCCCGGCACCGCGGTGGAGCCGACGTGTTCAATGCCCAGCGCGATGTTGCCGAGTGTCGCCTGAAGCTGCGTGCGCTGCTGCTCGAACTGGTCGGCCCACAGCGTGGACCAAGGCACCACCTGCAGCGCTTCCGGCTGCGGCGCGCCGAGAACCCAGGGATTCTCGTCAGGGTCGCCATCGGCGAAGCTAGTGATTGCGGTGGGATCGAGCGGGATATCGGACATGCCCACCATGGTGCCATGCCCGGCGGTGATGTCAGCCCGGCTTGCCGTCGCGCCGTGGGCTCAGGTAGATCCAGCCCAGCCGCGCCACCCACGGTGCCAAGGCCAGCAACCAGCCGATGGCTGCGGCGAAATGCCACGCATAGGCGTCGGGCATCAGTTCGGCGACGATGCGCATGATCGCCACCGCCTGCAGCGCGACGAACGCAAACCAGGCCACTGCCGGCATCACCAGCGGTCGGCCGGAATGGCCCTGGGTGACCCGGGTCACCATCGCCACCAGCAGGCTGCCGAACAGGCCCACGGCGAGGGCATGCAGCGGCGCGCGGCCGAGCAGTTGCGGATGGCCCAGCATCTGGCCGATGTCCTGCAGCAGATACAACGCGAAGCTGATCGGCAGCCACGCCAGTGCCAGGAACAGGGCCGCGAGCAGGCCCGGCATCGGCCCGCGTGGCCACCAGTGCCATAGCGCCTGCAGCGACAACATCAGCAGCGGCGCATCGGCCAGCCACAGCAGGTGGTCGACCTGCAACGCGCTCAACAGCAGGCGCAGCATCAGCAGCGCCCACATCGCAGCCAACCAGCGCAGCGGGCGCCACGCTACATAGCCATCCACCACGTTGTTGGCGAAGAACGGGATCATCCGGTGCGCGACGGTGAGGTAGACCGGTAGCAGCAGGCCGAAGGTGCCGAGTGCCACCGTGACTGGCATCAGCGTGGCGTGGCCGCGCCCCACCGCCATGAACAGCAGCAGCCCCAGCCAGCCCAGCAGCAGTGCGGCATAGCAGGCGCGCGCATGCCAGTTGCGGTTGGGACCGGCGGCCTTGAGCACGCGTCCCAGCACGATCAGTCCGGCGCTCCAGCCGGCCAGTGCCAGCAGCAGGCCGGGCCACAGCCCGGGTGTCCACCCGCAGGCGGCGGCAATCAGCAACGCCTGCCCACCAAACAGGCCGATGCCGACCGGCGCATAACGGCTGCGTGGCAGCTCCGGCTGTGCCATCCAGCGCGGGAACACGGTGAGCAGGAAGCCGAAGATGAAACTGGGCAGTACCAGGTACTGCATCAGCAGCGCGTGCAGCCAGGCCGGAGGCAGCGGCGGTGGCTGCGGCGTCCACAACCCGCGCAATGCGCCCAGCCACAACGCCCACCACAGCATTGCCAGCAGCAGGTTGCTGGCGCCGATGAAGAACAGCAGCCGGTGCGGCGCGCGCATCAGCATCGCAGGGGAGGGCAGGCGGGCCATGCAGCGAGTCTGCGCCCGGCTGGTGGCCGGGTCCTTGATCTTCGTCATGCCCAAGGAGGGAGGCAACCGCTTCGCTCGCCGGGCATGGCCCGGCGGACGGGCCGTGCAACGCAAACAAGAAACCCCGGCAGTGCCGGGGTTCTTCGTTCACAGTCGCCGATCGATCAGGCGGCGTTCTTCATCGTCGCCATGTCGATCACGAAGCGGTAGCGCACATCGTTCTTCGCCATGCGCTCCCAGGCTTCGTTGACGTTCTTGATGTCGATCATCTCGACATCGCTGACGATGCCGTGCTCGGCGCAGAAATCCATCATTTCCTGGGTTTCGGCCATGCCGCCGATCGCAGAGCCGGTCAGGTGCTTGCGGCCGAAGATCACGCTGCCGCCGGTCAGCGGCGGATCCAGTTCGGTCAGCACGCCGACCAGGCACATGGTGGCCTCGCGCTTGAGCAGGCCCATGTACGGGTTGGTGTCATGGCCAACCGGGATGGTGTTGAGCAGGAAGTCGAAGCTGCCGGCGTGCGCCTTCATCTGCGCGGCATCGCGCGAGACCAGCACTTCATCGGCGCCCAGGCGCTTGGCATCGGCACCCTTCTCCGGCGTGGTGGTGATCATCACCACGTGCGCGCCGAGGGCCTTGGCGAACTTCACGCCCATGTGGCCGAGGCCACCGAGGCCGATCACGCCGACCTTCTGGCCCGGGCCGACCTTCCAGTGGCGCAGCGGCGACCAGGTGGTGATGCCGGCGCACAGCAGCGGGGCGGCGGCCTTCAGGTCCAGCGTTTCGGACACCTTCACCACGAAGCGCTGTTCGACCACCACGTGGTCGGAATAGCCGCCGTAGGTCGGCGCGCCGCTTTCGCGTTCACGGCCGTTGTAGGTCCAGGTCGCGCCTTCGGCGCAGTACTGCTCCAGGTCGTGCTCGCAGGCGTCGCAGTTGCGGCATGAGTCGACCATGCAGCCCACGCCGGCGTGGTCGCCCACCTTGAAGCGGGTGACGTTGCTGCCGACCTCGGTGACGCGGCCAATGATCTCGTGGCCCGGCACCATCGGGTAGATCGAGCCACCCCAGTCGTCGCGGGCCTGGTGCAGGTCCGAATGGCAGATGCCGCTGTAGAGGATCTCGATGCGCACATCGTCCGGGCCGACCGCGCGGCGTTCGAATTCGTACGGGATCAGCGGGTCGGTATGTGAATGGGCGGCGTAACCACGGGCGAGGGACATGGGGAATCCTTGGCAGGGTTTGTCGAAAGGCGCTTTACAATACGCCCCGTACCCAGCGGCAAAAAGCCCGGATATCGGCATGATTCATCAAGTGAAACTGCACAATCATGGCCACTGACAATCTCTCCCACCTGGCCGCGTTCGCCGCAGTCGCCCGCCACCGCAGCTTCCGCCGTGCCGGCGCCGAGCTGGCGCTGTCGACCTCGGCGGTGAGTTATGCGATCCGCGCGCTGGAAGAACGGTTGGGCGTGGGCCTGTTCCATCGCACCACCCGTAGCGTGGCCCTGACCGAGGCCGGACAGCGCCTGCTGGAGCGCCTGCAGCCGGCCTTGGGGCAGGTGCACGATGCGTTGGAGGAGATGAACCAGTTCCGTGCCGCACCGGCCGGCCTGCTGCGCATCAATGCCACCCGTGCGGCGGTGGCGACACAGCTGGGACCACGGCTGGCGCGCTTCCTGCACGCCCATCCCGACGTGCGGGTGGAGCTGACCGAGAACGACGGCCTGGTCGACATCGTCGCCGAGGGCTACGACGCCGGCGTGCGCCTGCACGAGTTCGTGCCCGAGGACATGGTGGCAGTGCCGATGGGGCCACCGCTGCGCGGGCTGATTGTCGGCTCGCCGGACTACCTGCGGCGGCATCCGGCGCCACAGCATCCGCGCGACCTGGCCGCGCACGAATGCATCCGCTTCCGCTTCGCCAGCGGGCACCTGTACAAGTGGCAGTTCGAGCGCGGTGGGCAGGCGCTGGAGATCGACGTGCCCGGACGGCTGACGCTGGGCGAGCAGGGCACCGTGGTCGGCGCGGTACTCGATGGCATCGGCCTGGCCTACGTGCTGGAAGACACCGCGCGGCCCTACATCGAATCGGGGCAGATGGTGGCGGTGCTGGAAGACTGGAGCGAACCGTTCGCCGGCTTCGCGCTGTACTACCCGAAGCAGCGGCAGATGCCCGGTGCGCTGCGTGCGTTCGTGGATATGCTGCGCGAGTGAATCGCGGTGGATGGCGCAGTGCCGTCCAATGACCGGCTCCAACGAGAGCTTTCCGGGTAGATCCACGCCATGCGTGGATGGCGTTCACCCGCTAGAGTGAGTCTTCTCAACAAAAGGACGTCATTGAGCATGCTCGCCGATCTCGAACAGGCTTCCGGCCAGACCTTCCCGCCGTTGTTCCGCCAGCTGGTGGAAGACAACCGTTTCAGCTGGGGCGAGCAGGGCCCGAACTGGTACCGCACGGTGTTCCCGCAGGTGCAGCCGCAGCCGCCGGTACTGCTGTATGCCAACGACTATGAACCGATCGAGCCGAGCGAACTGCGCGCAGCGTGGGAAGATCTGACTGCCGAAGATCATTACAACCCGCTGCGCGATGACCTGAAACTGCTGCCGTTCGCGCGCACCGGCGCGGGTGATCACTACTGTTTCTGGACCAATGCACCGGGTTCCAGCGAGTCGCCGGTGCTGCTGGTCTGGCATGACGATGATCGCGCCGATCTGCTGGCCGCGAACTTCCAGGACTTCCTGTTCCGCAAGATGGCCGAAGCGGTGGTGGAGCTGGAGGAAGAGGATTCGCTGCTTTCGGAGGGCGATATCGGAACCAATCTGCAGGCTTGGCTCGGTACCCATCGTGGCTGGCTGCGAGGGGACCAGGTAGCGGCGCTGGAGGCGTTGTATGCACGCGTGGATGACATCACTGCGGGTGAGATCAGTGACGAGGACGTGCAGCCGCTGCTGCAGCTGATCGCGTTCGACGGTATCGACAGCGAAATACCCTACGTGCAGGCGTGACCTGATCCGAAGCGCTGCCGGTAGAACCTCGCCATGCGTGGATGCGGCCGGCTACGGCACCTGCAGTACGGGTGCCAACAATTCCAGGCAATCACGCAGATGCACCTCTACCGGCGCATCCTCGGCCACCACACCGATCACGCGTTCGCGCAGCGGCTCGGCCACGGCCATCGCCAGGATCAGCCGCGCCATGCACGCGGCATCTCCCTCGCGCAGCAGCCCGCGCTGCTGCTGACGCGCCAGCCAGTCGGCCAGCAGCGCACGGCCGCGTTCGATGCCATTGTCCAGATAGGCCTGCAGCAGCGCGTCCTTGCCAGGAAAGTCGGTGGCCAGCAGCCGGAACACCTGCACTGCCTGCGCCGACAGTGCCTGCGCGCACACCGCGTGCAGGATGGCCTGCAGCAACGGCATCACCTCGTCGGCGTCGTGCGCATCGCGCTGCAACTGCGGCGCGAAGCCGTCGGTCCACTCGCGCACGGCCAACCCGACCAGTTCTTCGCGGTTGCTGGCGTGGCGGTACACGGTCTTCTTCGCTACCCCGGCGTGCGCCGCCACCGCTTCGATGGTGGTGGCCTCGTAACCCTGTGCCAGCAGCAGCTCCAGCGTGGCCTGCAGCACGGCGTGGCGGACTTCGGCTTCCGGCCGCGCAGGGCGGCCGCGGCGGCGGATTGGTGAGGGTGGCTCGGGCAGGGTGGTGCTGTTCATTGCGCCCATCTTACCGCATTCGGATAATTGCGAAACGAATAACGTTTCCGTATTGTCAGGTCTCCCGACATGCAGGAGACCCCGATGGATACCGCTGTGAACGCCCGCGCCTGGCTGGACCACCACGATCTGCTCGACCCCGCACCGATGCGCTTGGAAACCGGCATCCAGCGCCGCGAAGATGGCACCCTGCTGGTGGCGGTGCGTACCGATCTGCACGGTTGCAAGGGCCGCATGCTGGACTGGTGGTTCACCTTCTTTGAGACCACACAGCACATCCGCTGGTGGCATCCGGTCGATCATGTCGAGCATCGCGGCTGGGACGCGGCCTGGCAGCGCGGACGCAGCTACCACGGTGCCAGCATCCACGCGGTGGAATCGCTGGCCGACATCCCGCCGGTGGCGGCACGCCTGAAGTTCCATGACCCGCGCACGTTGCTGGTGCCCGAGCGCCTGCAGGTGGCACAGGATGCAGGCGATGTATCGGCAGTGATCGCCGCGCGCATCGGCTTCGGAGATCACGTACGCCTGGATGCAAACGGTGATCCCTGCGACGGGCAGATGCTGCATGTCGCGCGCGATACGCCGTTTGGCTGCGTGCTGCGCAGCCGCTTCGTGCTTGGCCTGGACAGCACCGATCCGCAGCGCGATGCCGGCGATGCGGTCGGCCTGGGCCTGCTCAGGCATTGCTACACGGAGTTCAGTTTCCTCTCGCGACTGCTGCCGTCGCTGTACTACGGTGAGTGCGCCAACGGTGAAGCAGTGCCGTTGCCGTGGTGAACGGCGCGCCGGTCATTCGACCAGCGCGTTGTAGCCTTCGCCGCTGAACTGGATCAGGCAGAAGCCATGCCCGAACGGATCGGCCAGCACGGCGATGCGCCCCCAGCGGCGCTCGCGCACGGACTGCTCAAGCGTCGCCCCGGCCGCAACCGCACGGACCAGTGCGGCTTCGATGTCATCCACCACCCAGTCCAGGTGCAGCGGCGTCCAATGGCGCTCGTAGTCGCGCACGTCGCCATCATCGGTGGCGGCGCTGCCGGCCTCGTTCTGCAGCAGGTACAGCGGCGTTGGCCCACCGAGCAGCTCCACGGCGCCTGGGCCTAGACGGCGCCCGATGCGCAGGCCGAAGACTCGGATGTAGAAGTCCTCGGCAGCGGCAAGATCGGGGACATCGAGGTTGACGATGAACGATGCGGTGCGCGTATCCATGGCCAGATCCGGTGGATGCGGGTGGGCAGTGTACGCCCGCATCCACGCATCGCGTGGCTCTACTGCGCGCGCGGGTAGTCGAGGTAGCCTGCCTCGCCGCCACCGTAATAGGTATTGCGGTCGGGCGTGGCCAGCGCGACGTTGTGCTGCAGGCGTTCGACCAGATCCGGGTTGGCGATGAACGGCTGGCCGAATGCGGCCAGGTCGATGGTGCCGGCCTCGACCAGCTGCAGGGCGCGTTCGCGGGTCATGCCACCGGCCAGGATCAACGTGCCACCGTAGACCTGCTTGAACTGCTGCAGGAACGCCTCGCCCAGCACCGACTGCCCCGCCTGCAGGTTGTCGTTGAGATGCACATAGGCCAGCCCGCGCTTGCCCAGTTCCTCGGCCAGGTACAGATAGGTGGCTTCGTTGTCGGGGTAGAACGGCATGTCGAAGGTGAGGTTGTTCGGTGCCAGGCGTACGCCGATGCGGTGCGCACCGATGCGCTGGGCCATCGCATCCACCGTCTCCAGGATCAATCGCGCGCGGTTCGGCAGCGAGCCGCCGTAGCGGTCGTCGCGCTCGTTGATGAGCGGGTTGAGGAACTGCTCGAACAGGTAGCCGTTGGCGGCATGCAGTTCGATGCCATCGAAGCCGGCAGCGATGGCGTTGTCGGCGCCGCGTGCGAAGTCGTCAATGATGCCGGGGATCTCCGCAGTCTCCAGTGCACGTGCCGGGGTGGGATCGGCGTGGCCTCGGCTGCCGTCGTCCAGATAGACGAACGAGGTGTTCTTCGGTGCGCTGGCCACCGGGCGGGTACCGGCGCTGACCGGTTGTCCGCCCTCAGGCTGCAGCGAGGCATGCGACATGCGGCCGACGTGCCAGAGCTGGGCGAAGATCGTGCCCTGCGCGGCATGCACCGCCTCGGTGACGAGCTTCCACCCGGCCACCTGCTCGGCCGACCAGATACCCGGCACGTCGATGTAGCCCTGGCCCTGCGGCGAGACCGGCGTGCCTTCGCTGATGATCAGGCCGGCGCTGGCACGCTGCCGGTAATACTGCGCGGTGAGCGCGTTGGCGATCGCGCCGGGATTGCGGGCGCGGGTCATCGGCGCCATTGCGATGCGGTTGCGCAGGGCGGTTCCTGACAGGTCGATCGGGCGGAAGAGGGCGGTGGTCATGTCGGTCATCTCGGTGCGGGGGAGAGGCGCCAGCGGCGCGATGCACACAGGATGGAGTTGACATGCAGGCGCATAAAGCGCTTCGATCTCCCTTGGTGCGGGACTATTTGTCCCCAATGGAGTGCGAACGATGCTGCCGCTGGAATCCTTGAATGGCCTGGTGACGTTCGTCACGACCGCACGCTCGGGCAGCTTCACCGAGGCGGCGGACGCGCTGGGCATCTCGCGCTCGGCGGTGGGCAAGGCCATCGCCCGTCTGGAGGCGCGGCTGGCGGTGCGCCTGTTCCATCGCACTACGCGGCGCATCGCACTGACCACTGATGGCGAGGCGTACTACGCCTCCTGTGCGGCGGCGCTGGAAGAAATCTCCGCGGCCGAGGCCTGTCTGGGTTCGGCGGGCCTGCCCAGCGGGCGGCTGCGCATCGACATGCCGTCCTCGTTCGGGCGGCTGGTGGTGCTGCCGGTGCTGCTGCGGTTGTGCCGCCAGTATCCGGACCTGCAGTTGACGATGACCTTCACCGATCACTTCGTCGATCCGGTCGAAGAGGGCATCGACCTGCTGATCCGTTTCGGTGGGCTGCACCAGGCCGAGCACCTGGTCGCGCGCCGGTTGGGGCGCCAGCGCCTGGTCACCTGCGCATCGCCGGCGTACCTGCAGGCGCATGGCGTGCCGCGCACGGTGCAGGAACTGGCGCAGCACCGCAGCATCGTCGGCTTCCGCCACGGGCAACCGATCTGGTGGCGGATCGGCAGCGAGGAGGACGAGGGAACGTTCATTCCCAGTGCGCCCTATCAACTCAATGATGGCGACGCGGTGATTGAAGCGGCCATCGCCGGCCTCGGCATCTGCCAGATGCCCATTTCTCTGGTGCGCCGCCATCTCGATTCCGGCGTGCTGCAATCGGTGCTGGACGAACACATGCAGCGGCACATCGACATCCATGCGCTGTGGCCACCGACGCGCCACCTGCGGCCCAAGGTGCGCTATGTGGTGGATGAGTTGACCCGGTTGGCGGAACAAGGTCTGTTTGATTGAGCGGGGCCCGTACACCGGGCCCCGCCTGTGGAAACGCTGCGCCAGGCCTACTTGAAGTTGTAGCGCAGGCTGGCCATGTAGCGACGGCCCAGTGCATCCAGTACATACGGGAACGGCCCGATGTCGTCGCCTACGTTGATCACCGACAACGTCACGCGCGCGGCGTCGGTGATGCGGTAGGTGACGTTGGCGTCCCAGGTGGTCCAGCTGTCGCGGTAGAAGTACTGACGGCTTTCCGGGGTATCGGTCATCGTGTACTGGGCGCTGCTGGTGTAGTTGGAGGCCACGCCGTAGTTCCAGTTGCCGATGCGATGCTGGGCGGTCCAACGGAACTGGCGCTTGGGCTCGTTGAAGCTGCCCGCCTGTTCGACGAACGGCACGTCCCGGTTCGCGGCCTGGCCACGGTTCTTCGGCATGTAGCCGTAGAAGTCCAGGTCCAGTACGCCGAAGCGCGACAGGTCCCAACGGTAGCCGACTTCGGCGGTCCAGCCACGGAACATCAGCACCGGGCCGTTGCCATACTCGGTCTTGATGCTGGTAGCCACGCCGGTGTTCGGATCACGCGTCACCAGGCTGCAGAAGCGGTTGGCGTTGGGCACGTTGGCGGCGTTGAAGTCGGCAGTGTCGAAGCAACCGGTGATGATGTCGTTGGCGCTCAGCGACGTGATCACGTTGTTGATCTTGATGTCATACCAGTCGGCGGCGACGCGCAGGCCCGGGATCCATTCTGGGGCGAACACGATGCCGGCCGTCCACGACTTCGCCGTTTCGTTCTGCAGGCGGGTGCTGCCGTTGGTCGAACCCAGCGTATTGGTCGGCTGCTGGCGGAAAGTGTTCGGATCGGCACCCGGGTAGGCGGCGAAGAACGCCTGGCAGTTGCGGCGACGCACCGCCGGATTTGAGCCGCCGCTGATGTTGTCCAGCGAGCACACTTCCGGGATGTTGTAGTAGGCCGGCTGCTGGGTGGTGTAGAGCTCGGCGATGGAGGGCGCGCGCAGTGACTGGGTCTTGTTGCCGCGCAGCTGCAGGCCGGCGATCGGTTCGTACTGGATGCCGTAGGTGAACGCATTGAACGCGCCGGCGACGGAGTTGTCGACGCGGCGGAACTTGGCGGTCAGGTCCAGGCGATGCAGGCCCGGGATATCCCAGTCGGGATTGAACAGCGGTGCCAGCACTTCGGCGAACACTTCGTTGGTGTGGTACTTGCCCTCGGCCGCCTGGGTCGGCACCGAACGGCCCTGGCCCAGGCGCTGGTACTCGCTGGGGGTGAAGGAGCCTTCTTCGCGGCGGTGCTCGAAGCCGGCCGCCGCGGACAGCTCGCCGCCGGGAAGATCGAACAGGCCGCCGGATACCGACGCATTGATGACGGTCTGGCGGGTCTGCGCCTTGGCCACGGTCCGGGTGGAGACATAGTCCAGGGCTTCGCGCGACGCCTGGTTCTCGCCGAACAGATTCAGCGGGCGGCAGTTCGCATCGGCCGTGGTGCCCGGGCGGGTGGCATCACAGATGATGCGCCCGCTGGCGTCGGTGGTGACGTTGATCGCATTGATGAAGTTCTGCTGGATCAGGCCGGTGCCGAGGTAGTCGAAGTCACCGCGGCCGTGGGTGACGCTGGCTTCCCAGTTGAAGCTGCGTTTTCCGACCTCGAAGAAGCCGTTCAGGCCGAGCACCGCACGGGTCAGGCGGGTTTCGGTGCTGGCGTTGTTCATCGACAGGTCGCGCGAAGATCGCGACAGGCGGAACGAGGTGATGCCGTTGTCGGCGAGGATCTTGCGGGTTTCCGCACTGAGGAACGGATTGCTGGCGCTGAAGGTCAGTGCACCGCTGGCGGTACCGCCGCCGTCCAGGCGCGCATTGCCGAAGGACACCGCGTTGTAGACGTTCTGGTCGAGGGTTTCGCGGGCGGTCGCTTCGTATCGCGAAAGTTCGAACAAGCCACGCACGTTGTCGGTGAAGTCGAAGCTGCCGGTGGAGAATACCGAGCGTCGTTCGAGGTCGGCGATCAGCGGCACCGTCTCGAACAGGTTCAGGCCGTCACCGCCGGAGGCGTTGCCGCCCGCGTAGCTGGTGCCGGGATTGAACTCGACCAGCTTGCCCTCGTTGTTGAACTGCCACAGTTTGTCTTTGTTCGGGCCGAAGCCAAGGATGTCGCCCAGGCCGTTGCGCGTGTAGCTGCCGGTCGCCGGCATCACCAGGCCACCGAAGGTCATGCTGGCAATGCGCCGGTTGCGGATCCAGACCTGGTCGGGGATACCATCGCGGGGCCCGGTGTTGAACGGAATGCTGCCGTCGATGCGGCCATCATTGGTCGGCCGGCGCAGGGGCTGGGCAGTGGCATTGGCCGCCGTGGGATTGGCCTGCAGGCTGTAGCCCTGGCGGTAGAAATCGCGTTGCAGCGCGTTCACCCCATCGGCGTTGTCCAGTTCCGCCGCCACCACAATGTGGCCACGGCCATCAGCGAAGTCGGTACCGAAGATGGCCGACCAGGAGTAGCGCTCGTTGTCGTTCTTGCTGGTCCTGCCGTAGCCCAGCTCGACTTCGGCACCCTCGAACCGGTCGCGCAGGATGATGTTGTTGACGCCGGAGATCGCATCCGAGCCATAGGTGGGTGCACCGCCAACGCTCAGGCTTTCAATGCGTTGCACCATGACGCTGGGAATGGCGTTCATGTCGACCTGGATGCCCGAGCCGCCGCCGGCTCCGAAGATGGTGGGCGGTGTAGAGGTGACGAAGCGGCGTCCATTGACCAGGGTCAGCAGGCGATTGCTGCCCAGCCCGAACTTGCTGGCGAAGTTGACGCCTGCACCGAAGCCGGCCTGGTCGCCGCGCGAACTGACGCCGGCACTGACCCCGGGAATCCGGGTCAGGGCATCGATGAGGTTGGTGTCGCCATAGTTCTCGATCGATTCACGGCTGACCACCGCGGCGGGCTCGAGCGTGTCGAAACCGGCGCGGTAGATGCGCGAGCCGGTGACGGTCATCCGGTCCAGCTGCACGGGGGTCTTGCTGCTGGCGGGCTCGGCCTTCTGTTCCTGCGTGGCGGCCTGCTGCGCCATGGCCGGTGCGGCGGCCACCAGCACCAATGCCGAACCCAGCGCGACAGACAAGCGACTGCGGGCGAACAACGGTCGGTACATGATTTCTCCCTGGTCACGCCAATGTGACTCGGGGGTAAACGCGGGCGGAAGGCAGGCACCCTACGTCATGAAAAAGTAACAAATGAATCTATTTATTGTTCATTCATATTCTGGGCTGATCTGTCCCTGGGGCATGCCTCGGCAGCACCAGATGGCTTCATTCGCCCCTCTGTGTATACTATCCCCCAGTATAGTTCCGAGGTGGCCCCGCCATGCCGCACTCCCCCGAAGAGAAGAAGAAGGTCCTGGCCCGCGTGCGCCGCATCCGCGGCCAGTGCGATGCGCTGGATCGCGCGCTGGAAGCCGGTGCCGACTGCGGGCCGGTGCTGCAGCAGATCGCCGCCATCCGTGGCGCGGTCAATGGCCTGATGTCCGAGGTGATGGAGGCCCATTTGCGCGAGGAGTTCGGCCAGCCTGCGGCCTCCGATGAACAGCGCGCCGAACGCGTGCGCGACATGAGCGCATTGATCCGCTCGTACCTGAAGTAAGCGATGGCGCATCACCGCGCCATACATCCCGTTTTCCCTATGTCTGGAGAGTCCACCATGAAGTCCCGTGCCGCCGTCGCCTTTGGTCCCGGCCAGCCGCTGCAGATCGTCGAGATCGACGTTGCCCCGCCGAAGAAGGGCGAGGTGCTGGTCAAGATCACCCACACCGGTGTCTGCCATACCGATGCCTTCACCCTGTCCGGCGATGATCCGGAAGGCCTGTTCCCGGTGGTGCTGGGCCATGAAGGCGCCGGCATCGTGGTGGAGGTCGGTGAGGGCGTGACCAGCGTCAAGCCCGGCGACCACGTGATTCCGCTGTACACCGCCGAGTGTGGCGAGTGCCTGTTCTGCAAGAGCGGCAAGACCAACCTGTGCGTGTCGGTGCGTGCCACCCAGGGCAAGGGCGTGATGCCCGACGGCACCAGCCGCTTCAGCTACAACGGCGAGCCGCTGTACCACTACATGGGTTGCTCGACCTTCAGCGAGTACACCGTGGTGGCCGAAGTCTCGCTGGCGAAGATCAATCCGGACGCGAACCCGGAGCACGTCTGCCTGCTCGGTTGTGGCGTCACCACCGGCATCGGCGCGGTGCACAACACCGCCAAGGTGCAGGAAGGCGACAGCGTGGCGGTGTTCGGCCTCGGCGGCATCGGCCTGGCGGTGATCCAGGGCGCGCGCCAGGCCAAGGCCGGCCGCATCATCGCGGTGGACACCAACCCGTCCAAGTTCGAACTGGCGCGCGAATTCGGCGCCACCGACTGCATCAACCCGAAGGACTACGACAAGCCGATCCAGCAGGTCATCGTCGAGATGACCACCTGGGGCGTGGACCACAGCTTCGAGTGCATCGGCAACGTCAACGTGATGCGCGCGGCGCTGGAATGCGCGCACCGTGGCTGGGGCCAGAGCGTGGTGATCGGCGTGGCCGGTTCGGGCCAGGAGATCTCCACCCGTCCGTTCCAGCTGGTGACCGGGCGCAAGTGGATGGGCACCGCCTTCGGCGGCGTGAAGGGCCGCAGCCAGTTGCCGGGCATGGTGGAGGACGCGATGAAGGGCGATATCGAACTGGCACCGTTCGTCACCCACACCATGGACCTGGACAAGATCAACGAAGCCTTCGACCTGATGCACGAAGGCAAGTCGATCCGTTCGGTGGTCCACTACTGAGCCGCGTCATGGGCTGGCTGGATGCCCTGCGCCGGCCGCGTGCGGAAGACCCGCGCGCGGCCCTGGTGGTTCCGATCGAGCAGGCGTTGCGTGCGCTGGGTTGGGTAGTGGGGGAGGTGGGGCCACCGCGTGCGGTGACCTCGGCCTTCGGCAGCGACGATGGCATGCCGTTCGAGCAGTGGCTTGCGCAGGTATTCCTGCCGCGCCTTCATGAAGCGCGCGCAGCCGGACAGTGGCCGCCGCGCAGCGATGTGGCCGTGGCGGCCTGGCGCAATCTTGATGGCCAGCCTGGCGTCGAATCGTTGCTGCGCCTGCTGGCGCAGCTGGATGAACGGATCAACAAAGGCATCCACGCCGCGCGTGGATAAGCCGACCAAGGTCGGCATCTACCAGAAGCACGCGTGCGCTGACGCGCCGCGCAGGAGAGCACCATGGAACGTATTGAACACCGCGCCTGTTTCGGCGGCTGGCAGGACGTCTACCGGCATCATTCCACCACGCTGGGCTGCGACATGCAGTTCGCCGTGTACCTGCCGCCGCAGGCGGAAACGCAGAAACTGCCGGTGCTGTACTGGCTGAGCGGGCTGACCTGCACCGAGCAGAACGTCATCACCAAGGCGGGCGCGCAGCGCTACGCGGCCGAGCATGGCGTGATCATCGTCGCGCCCGATACCAGCCCACGCGGCGATGACGTGGCCGATGCCGAGGGCTATGACCTGGGCAAGGGGGCGGGGTTCTACCTCAATGCCACCCGTGCACCGTGGGCGAAGCACTACCGCATGCACGACTACGTGGCGCAGGAACTGCCGGCACTGATCGAGGCGAATTTCCCGGTCACCGATGCGCGCGGCATCAGCGGCCACTCGATGGGCGGTCACGGTGCGCTGGTGATCGCGCTGCGCAACCCGGGGCGCTACCGCAGCGTGTCGGCGTTCTCGCCGATCGTTGCGCCCAGCCACGTGCCGTGGGGGCAGAAGGCCTTCCACGCCTACCTGGGCGACAACCCGGCGGACTGGGCGCAGTGGGATGCCAGCGAACTGGTCGCCGTGGCCACTGAGCGCCTGCCGTTGCTGGTCGACCAGGGCGAGGCGGACGAATTCCTGCGGACCCAGCTGCAACCGCAGCGCCTGCAGCAGGCCTGTGATGCCGCCGGTCATCCGCTGACCCTGCGCCTGCAGCCGGGCTACGACCACAGCTACTACTTCATCGCCAGTTTCATCGGCGAGCACATCGCCCACCACGCCCGCGCCCTGCACGGCTGACGGCTTTCCGGTAGTGCCGGCCGCTGGCCGGCAACCTGCAGCCCTGTGATTCCCCGGGATTGCCGGCCAGCGGCCGGCACTCCCATGGGGGGGCACGCGACGTGTCGTATTGCCGTATTGGATCACGTGGCCGTGGCGCGGGCGGGGCTATCGTGCGTCCATACGGCCTTGCGGATCGGGGGATGCATGCCGGTAGTGCTGGCGCTGCTGTATGTGCTGTGCCACGGCCTGGTCGTGGCCCTGTGGCCGGGTCCCGCCGGTGCGGGTTCCTTCGGGTTCCTCACGGGTGCCCCGTTGCTGGCGGCGGCGGCCTGCCTGTGGCGGGCGCGGCGCGACCGTGCCGCGCTCGGCTGGCGCGCCACCGCCCTGGCGCTGCTGCTCTGGGCGGGTGGCATGGCCGTCAACATGATCGATGCGCTCGGTGCCGGCCGTGCCGATGTCACGCCGCAGGCCAGCCTGTTCCTGTATGTGCTGTACGGCGTGCCGCTGGTGTTCATCCTGGCCCGTGCACGCCGCGAGCGGCTGAGCATCAGCCTGATCGACGCGGCGATGGCCGCGTTGCTGGGCGTGCTGTTCTTCGTGCATGCGCAGTCGTTCGCCGCGCGCGTCGACATCGACGACCACGCGTTGTCCAACATGCAGCGCATGTTCGATATCCAGAATCTGTGCATTGCCGGGTTCGCGGTGGTGCGCTGGCTGGTGGGCGACGTTCCGGAGCGGCGCAACTTCTTCCGCGCGCTGGCGATCTACGCGGTGGGCTACCTGATGGTGGCGTACTACATCAACCACTACACCTCGGAACAGTCCTTCGGTGCCTACAACGATCTGCTGATCGACCTGCCGTTCCTGCTGCTGGCGTTGCTGGCGATGAGCCAGGCGCCCGCGCCGACGTTCGTGATGCACCCGAGGCTGGGCAGAACGGTGCAGGCGGCGGGGCCGATGATCCTGCCATTGCTGCTGCTGGTGGTCGGTACCCTGGTGGTCGACCATGCGCGGCCGCTGGCAGTCACTGGCTTCGTGGTGGCAACGCTGGGCTTCGGCGTGCGCAGCATCCTGTTGCAGGTGGACCTGATGGAACGGCAGGCATCGCTGGACCAGCTCGCTCGGCAGGATGGCCTGACAGGTGTGGCCAACCGGCGCGAGTTCGATGCACTGCTGCTGGCGGAATGGAACCGTGCGCGGCGCAGCGGCAGCGAGCTGGGGCTGCTGTTGCTGGACATCGACCATTTCAAGGTCTTCAACGACCGCCACGGACATCCGGCCGGGGACCGCTGCCTGCAGGCCGTGGCCACGGTCCTGAAGATCAGTGCCGGCCGTGCCGGTGACAGTGTTGCCCGTTACGGCGGCGAGGAATTTGCGGTGATCGTGCCCGGAAGCCCGCTGTCGGGCGTGCTGGCGCTGGCCGAGCGCCTGCGTGAGGCGGTGGCGGCGCTGCCACTGCCGGAAGGGTCGGTCAGTATCAGCATCGGCGTGGGCTACCTGCACCCGCCGGCTCTGGCCAGCGCCGATCAGTTGCTGGCGGATGCCGATGCCGGCCTGTACGCCGCCAAGCGTGCCGGTCGCAACCAGGTGATCCTGCATGCGCACGTGCTCGACGACGAAGGCAGTGCGCATGGCAGGATGGATTGCTGAGCGCGCCGGGTGCCCGGTCCCCGTGCATGATTGCGCACGGGCGGTGCGGCCGGGTCAGCGCTGCCGCAACCAGCCGGTGGGATCGAGCAGCCTCAGCCCGACCGGTGACAACGAGCGCTGGCGCAACGGCAGGTTTGCCGCCTGCACGGCCATCGCACAGCGCGCCAGCTGCTGGCGCAACGGTGCCAGCGTGTCATCTTCGCGCGGGCGTGCATGCCGCCACTGGGCGATGCGCAGCAGGCAGACCAGCAGGTCCAGTTCGCTGGCCGCGATGAACGGTGAGCCAGCGGGCAGCAGGTCGATCGGGGCGGTGGGCGTGGCCAGCAGCGGCAGCAGGCCGACGAACGCGTCGCAGCCTTCGGGATCAATACCGAGGCTGCTCAGCTGGGCGAGTCCATCGGCCTGTTGATCAGGATCGTGCAGCTGGCGTATCGCCGCCAGCAGTGCCTGTTCGCCGCGGCCGAACTGGCGGCCGAAGGCGCGGTAGTTGACGCGGGTGGGAAACAACGGGGAACGGGAGGCCATGGTTGCTAGGGTTGTGGGTCGCGGGTTTCCACCAGCACGGGACAGGGCGCGTGGTCGATGGTCCATTGCCCGATCGAGGGTTCGAACAGGCGTTCCAGGCGGGACAGGTGGCGATGGCCGATGACGATCAGGTCGCACTTCAGGCGCCGGGCCTGCTCGCTGATCACTTCGCCCGGGTCACCCGAGGGAATCTGCGCGATGGCGTCGACGCCGCGCTCGCGCAGCTCGGCCAGGGCTTCGGCCAGCACCGCTTCGGCCCGCGAGCGCTGGCGGGCGGCTTCCGGGTACTCGATGCGGTCGGCTTCGCTGGCATCGGCCGCCAGCGCGAATTCGGGGTCGAGCACGCACAGCAGGTGCAGGCGGCTGTGGGGGCCGGCGATGGCTGCGGCCAGGTCCAGCACGCGTGCGTGCTGGGGGCCACCGTCCAGGGCGACCAGCAGGGTATTGAACATGGATGTCTCCTTGGCAGGCCGGGGATGGTCGCCGATGTCACTGCGCGCACCCATGCCGTGCGCGGCAGTCAATGAATGCGTAAAACGCAATCGACTGTGGTTACAAGTGTCGTAGAGTCATCTGATTTACTGGAGACTGTCATGCCCCTGCCGGACCTGAACCTGTTGCTGGCACTGGACGTGCTGATTGACGAATGCAGCGTGGCCGCCGCCGCGCGGCGGATGAACCTGAGCGCGCCGGCGATGAGCCGTACCCTGGGCCGGATCCGCACCGCGCTGGGCGACCCGGTGCTGGTGCGTGCCGGCCGCGGTCTGGCCCCCACGCCCCGCGCGCTGCAGCTGCGTGAGCAGGTCCGCGATGTGATCGAGCAGGCCCACCGTGTGTTCAACGCCGGTCGCGAGATCGACCTGCGCACCCTGGAGCGCACCTTCAATGTCCGCGCCAATGATGTCTTCATCGGTGGATTCGGCGGACGCCTGCGTGAACTGTTCCGCCAGCAGGCGCCGCGCGCGGTACTGCGCTTCGTGCCCGAGGGCGATACCGACGACGACGCGATGGCGCAGGGCCGGATCGACCTGTACATCAGCACCGCCGGCAAGCATGCGCCCGATACCAAGGTGCAGAACCTGTTCAGTACCTCGTTCATGGGCGCCGCGCGCGAAGATCATCCGTTGTTCGATGAGGAGATCAGCGCCGAGCGTTTTGCTGCCTGCGACCACATCGCGGTGTCGCGGCGGGGGCTGCCGCGTGGCCCGATCGATGACGACCTGGCCACGCTGGGCCTGCAGCGGCGGGTGGCGCTGATCAGCCCGACCTTCCACGGCGCGATCTTCGCTGCCGCCGAGTCGGACCTGATCCTGCCGCAGATGCCGAGCGTGATGCTGGAGCGGATCGTCAGCATGCGCCTGCCGCTGCGCCTGTTCCCGCTGCCGATCCCGGTGCGCACCGCCGCCATCGTCCAGGCCTGGCACCCGCGGCTGGACAACGATGCTGCGCACCAGTGGCTGCGGCGCTCGATCAAGACCATGTGCGAAAGCGCAGGGGAGGCTCCGCGCTGACACTTTCATGCGTGCGCGTGACGCACGCCTGGGATGCGGGCTGCGCCATTTTTCGCAGGGTACCAGCTCCCTAGACTGCGCTCCCCGGAGTTTCACTGAGCGCATTCCAATGACCCCCAACATGCCGTGCACTGCACGGATCGGTGCCCGGCGATGAGTACGCCGGCCGCCGCTGTCCCGGCCGCTGCTGCGCCCCGTCCTGCCGCCGCCCCCGGGCTCGACCGCCGCGTTCTGGTCGGCCTGTGTGGCGTGCTGCTGGCGGTGCTGGTGTCGGGCTTCAACGAGAACATCACCAAGGTCGCCCTGGCCGACATCCGCGGTGCGATGGGTTTCAGCGTCGATGACGGCAGCTGGATCGTCGCCCTCTACAGCGCGATGTCGGTCAGCGCGATGGCCTTCGCCCCGTGGTGTGCCGCCACCTTCTCGCTGCGCCGCTTCGCGCTGGCGATGATCGGTGGCTTCATGGTGCTGGGCGTGCTCTGCCCGCTTGCGCCGAACCTGCAGGTGTTCCTGCTGCTGCGCGCGCTGCAGGGGCTGTGTGGTGGTGCGCTGCCGCCGCTGCTGATGAGCGTGGCACTGCGCTTCCTGCCGCCCGGCATCAAGCTGTATGGCCTGGCGGGCTACGCGTTGACCGCTACCTTCGGCCCGAGCATGGGCACGCCGCTGGCCGCGTTCTGGGTCGAGCAGGTGGGCTGGCACTGGGCGTTCTGGCAGATCGTGCCGTACTGCCTGGCTGCCATGGCGATGGTCAGCTGGGGCCTGCCGCAGGACCCGCTGCGGCTGGAGCGTTTTGCCCAGTTCGATGGCGTGGGCCTGGCGCTGGGCCTGCCGGCGCTGGTGCTGCTGGTGCTGGGCCTGGTGCAGGGCCCGCGCCTGAACTGGTTCGACTCGCCGATGATCACCCTGATGATCGGTGGCGGCGCCGGCCTGATGGTGCTGTTCATGATCAATGAATGGTTCCACCCGCTGCCGTTCTTCAAGCTGCAGCTGCTGGCCAACCGCAACCCCAGCTACTCGCTGGTGACGCTGGGCGGCGTGCTGTTCGTGCTGCTGGCAGTGATCTCGATTCCCTCCGGATTCCTGGCCAGCGTGCAGGGCTACCGGCCATTGCAGACCGCACCGATGCTGCTGTGGGTAGCGCTGCCACAGGTGATCGCACTGCCGTTGGTGGCGGCGTTGTTGAACATCCGCGCAGTGGATTGCCGCTGGGTGCAGGCCACCGGCCTGGCGATGCTGGCGCTGGCCTGCTGGCTGGGCTCGCACCTGGATGTGGCCTGGATCCGCGACAACTTCCTGTGGGTACAGCTGCTGCAGGTATTCGCCCAGCCGATGGCGGTGTTGCCGCTGCTGATGCTGGCCACTGGCGGGCTGGCACCGCAGGACGGTCCGTTCGCCTCGGCGTGGTTCAACACGGTCAAGGGCTTTGCTGCCGTGCTCGCCAGCGGCGTGCTGGATGCCGTCGCCCAGGGCCGCCGTCATTTCCATTCCACCGTGCTGGTCGACCGCCTTGGCGAGCAGCCGTGGCTGGCCGAGGGCCCGCAGCTGGGCGCGCGCCTGCATGCGCAGGTGCAGGCGCTGACCTCGGCCGACCTGTACTGGGTGGTCGCGCTGGTGGCGCTGGCCTTCATTCCCCTCATTGCCTGGATGCCCACCCGCATCCATCCGCCACGTGCCGTGGCCTGAACCTTTCGCAGGAACCCCCTCATGACGATCAATCGAACCACTCTCAATACCGGCCTGGGCCTGGGCGTGCTGGCCCTGGCCATCGGTGCCTGGCTGCTGCTGCGTGACGGCGGTCACCAGACCACCAACAATGCCTATGTCGTTGCCGACTACACGCTGGTTGCGCCGAAGATTCCCGGCTTCGTCAGTGCCGTGGAAGTAGAGGACAACCAGTCGGTGAAGGCGGGCGACGTGCTTGCCCGCATCGACGACCGCGACTACCAGGTGGCCCTGCAGGCGGCCCGTGCCGACCTCGCCAACGCCCGTGCACAGCTGGCCAACGCGCAGGCCGCACTGGCCCAGCAGGACTCGCTGATCGAACAGGCCAGGGCCAGCGTCGATGTCAGCCGTTCCGAACTGACCCTGGCCAGCGCCGACCAGCAGCGTTACCGCGAACTGGCCCGTGATGGCGCCGGCACCGTGCAGAACGCACAGCAGGCGCAGTCGAAGCAGGCCGTGGCCAGTGCGCATCTGCAGCAGGGCCAGGCCGCGCTGTCGACCGCACGCCAGCGCACCGACATCCTCAGCGCTGGCGTGCAGGCCGCGCAGGCGGCGGTACAGCGTGCAGAAGCGGCGCAGGCGCGTGCCGAACTGGACCTGTCGCACACCGTGCTGCGCGCGCCGATCGACGGCATGGTCGGCCGCCGTGCGGTACGCGTGGGCGCCTACCTGACCCCGGGTACGCCGGTGGCTGCGGTGGTACCGCTGAAGCGCGCCTTCGTGGTCGCCAACTTCCAGGAAACGCAGATGACCCGCATGCAGGCCGGCCAACAGGTCGAGCTGAAGGTGGACGTGTTCCCGGGCAAGCCGCTGCGCGGGCACATCGACAGCATCGCACCGGCTACCGGCGTCACCTTCGCCGCCGTCGCACCGGAAAACGCCACCGGCAACTTCACCAAGGTGGTGCAGCGCATTCCGGTCAAGATCGTGCTGGAACCCGGCCAGCCACTGCTGGACCAGCTGCGTGCCGGCATGTCGGTGGAAGCCAGTGTTGACCTGGGCAGCCGCGCCCGCGCGCAGAGCGTGCAGCACAGTCCGGGCCACAAGAGCGGGGAGGGTGCATGAGCGCAGTCACCCTGTTCCGCACCTTCGTTGCGGCCAGCCTGTGCACGGCCCTGGCTGCCTGCACGATGGGTCCGGACTTCGTACGCCCGCAGGCGGAACTGCCCAGCCACTGGCAGGGTGAGGCGGTCGCCGGCAACGCCATCGACCAGGACGCGGCCTGGTGGGCCGGCTTCGACGATCCATTGCTGGGGCAGCTTGCCGGCCAGGTGCTCGCGGCCAACCTGGACCTGCAGCTGGCCGCCAACCGCGTGCAGCAGAGCCGCGCCGCGCGTGGCATCACCGCCGCCGATCGCCTGCCCAGCGTCAGCGCGAGCGCCAGTGGCGTGCGTGCACGCAACAGCGAGGTGGGCCTGAATGATCCGTCCGGCAACGGCGGCCGTGATGACTACGGGCTGTTCCAGGCCGGCATCGGCTTGAGCTGGGAACTGGACCTGTGGGGGCGTGTGCGCCGCCAGGTGGAAGCGGCCGACGCACGCGTGCAGATGGCCGAGGAGGATGCACACGCGGTGCGCATCGCGCTGCTGGCGGAAACCGCGCGTGATTACCTGCAGCTGCGCGCGACGCGGCAGCTGCTGGCGATCACCGAGGACAACCTCAGCATCGCCCTCGACATGAAGCGCCTGACCGAGGCACGCCAGCAACAGGGCGTGGCCAGCACGCTGCAGGTGTCCAGCGCGTCCGCGCAGGTGGCATCGCTGCAGGCCCGCGTCGCGCCGCTGCGGCATCGTGAATCGCAGCTGCGCAATGCGCTGGCGTTCCTGCTGGCGCAGCCGCCGCAGGCGCTGGACGCGCAGCTGCAGGATGCACGCCGCGACTGGCCGGCGCTGCCGGCCGTAGCGGTGGGGGTGCCCAGCGAACTGGCCGAGCGTCGCCCGGACATCCGTCGTGCCGAAGCGGCACTGCATGCGGCAACCGCCGGCATCGGCGTGGCCAAGGCCAGTTTCCTGCCGCGCATCACCTTGAATGGCGACGCTGGGTTCCAGGCCAAGCAGCTGGATGATCTGGATGGGTGGAACGCGCACCGCTTCAGCATCGGGCCGTCCATCAGCGTACCGATCTTCCAGGGCGGGCGGCTGAAGGCCAACCTCGCGCTGAGCAGGCTGCAGCAGCAACAGTCGGCGCTGCAGTTCCGCCGTACCGTGCTGCAGGCCTGGCATGAAGTGGACGACGCCATCGATGGCTATGCCGCCGAGCAGCAGCGCACGGTGCAGCTGCATGTGGCGGTGGACGAGAGCGAGAGCGCACTGGGCGCGGCGCGCCGGCAGTACCAGGCTGGCGTGGTCGACATGCTGGATGTGCTGACCACCCAGCGCATCGCGCTGGACAACCAGGCTGCACTGGCCAACAGCCAGGCCACGGCTGCTATCGCGCGGGTGGAGCTGTACCGCGCGCTGGGCGGCGGCTGGTAGGGAAATGGAAACGCCGGGCATGGCCCGGCGCTATCCATCGTGTCGGTAGCGCCGGGCCATGCCCGGCGGCTTGGTAGTTGCCAACCTTGGTTGGCAGCTTTCTCCAAAGCGCCAACCAGGGTCGGGTTCTACCAGGGGGCGCTCGCGTGGGTATCCATTAACGCCGGTCGGCAACCTCACCGAAGTACCAGTGCTCACCCTCGAATTCTTCATCGTCATCGTCGGCGGGGATGCTGATTCTCAGGCCTCGCTCCTCAACACCCTCTGGAAGTTCGAGCCCCCATTCGTCGGCAAGGCTGCGCGAGGTGATCGCAGTAAGCTGTCCATCCGTCGATGTGGCCACATGGCCCTGGAAATAGGCTTCGTCCAGGTAAATGCACAGCTCGCTTGCAAACATCCCCGGCAAGGTAACGCAGCAGGTCACGCGAAGTTGGACATGCGACGCAGGCCGCGATTGGATCAGGTTGGCGCAGGCATTTATCAGGGACTGCGCACAGGCCTGCTGGATCTTCTGCGTAGTGGCTGGGGGGTCAATCAGGCCTGCACGCGTGGGAATCTTGTAGTTCCAGTAGCGGGATCGGTTCTCCAGTTCCACTGAGCAGGGAAACGTGCCTTTGAGACTTTCAGCCCAATGCTGCAGGTCGCGCAGTCGGCGTGGGGCATCGCGCAGCTTTTTCAGGCCACGCGTACCCGGCCGGGTGATGGGATTGATGTTTCTCATCCCGGCAGTGTGCCAGCCACTTGATCGGTGCGCTGGAAAGCGCCAACCAAGGTTGGCATCTACCAGAGCACGCCCATCGGCGCCGGGCCGATCACGACGTGCGGGCGGTAGCGCCGGGCCATGCCCGGCGGGCGGTTGCCTCAACGCACGTCGCGCAGTTCCCAATGGTGGCCTGCCAGCAGGCGCAGGCGCTGCTTGAACACGTCACTGTCGATGCGGGTGGTGGCCACCAGGTTGATGCGCAGGTCCTTCTGCTCGCCGGTCACGGTGGCATCCGGGTCGGTCACGCCCCACTGCGGTTCCACCGCATCCGGGTCAGGCTGCTTGGCCTTCCAGCGCTCGAACAGGCTGCCATTGCGCAGCGCATCCTGCAGCTCTTCGGCGAAACCGGCGGCGCCCTGCGAATGGAAGGACAGGTCAGGATCGTTGCCGCGGGCCTTGGACGGGTCGGGCAGGCTGATGTGGTACTGCGCAGGCATGGAGTTCTCCTTGAAGTGCGGGAAGACTGGCATAACCGCGGTGGAATCGATGTGCAGATCCGCGCCGCGTCGGGGCCTCACTCGAACCGATGCGGCCCATCGGCGAAGCCCACGGTGACCGCGCCCTTGCCGACGTTGACCATGCCGGTCAGGCTCATCACCGATTCGTACACGGTCACGCCATGGGTGGCGCAGACCTCTTTCAGCTGTGCATAGCCGGGCAAGGTGCGCAGCTCTTCCAGCTCACCGCCGTAGCTGACGCACACCGTCGGTGTCATCAGCCCGGCGCGTACGCGCTGGCCAACTACCGCGAACAACTTCTGCACGGCGTTGTCGAAGCCCTTGATCTTGGCCACCGGTCCGGTCTCGCCGCGGTAACCGTGCAGCACCGGCTTGATGTCCAGCGCACTGCCCAGTGCGGCGCTGAGCAGGCCGACACTGCGGTCGCCCTTGTGCCGCGCACGCGCGCGCATGTAGTACAGGTCACGGGTGACCATGTAGCCGTGCACGTTGCTGGCCAGCTCCTCCAGCCGCTCGCGGATCTGCTGCACGCTGGCGTTGCTGTCGCGCAGGCGCACCGCTTCCACTGCGGTCACCGCCTGCGCGGCGAACAGGTTCTGGGTGTCGAGCACGCGCAGCGCGAACGGCGAGTTGTAACCCGCTGCCTGCCGCACCGGCTTGTAGTCGTTGAGGATGGCGAAGCTGGCCTGCAGCGCGTTGTCATGGATCGGGCTGCGGGTCTTGGTGATGGTCATGCAGAACACGTGGTCGTAATCGATCACCAACTGCTGCAGGAACAGGTCGCGGATCTGGTTGACGCTGAAGGGGATGGTTTCCGCTTCAGCACCGTGTTCGGCCACGTGCGCGTGCAGGAAGCTCAGTGTGGCCTGTTCATCGCGATGATCGGCCAGCACCGCTTCGCCGATGCGTACGGTGATCGGCAGCAGCACGATGTTGTGGGTGGCGATGAAGTCCGGCGGCAGGTCGCAGGCCGAGTCGACGACGATTCCGATGCGCATCCGCGGCTCCCCCTCCAGGGCGGTTGTAGGTTCGGAAACGTGAAATCTATCTCAAATCCCAGCCAGGCGCGCGAGGGAAACGCGCCACGCCCTGTTCAGCGACTGCGCTGCACCGCCACCGGCAGGGTGGCCAGGCGCAGCCATTCGGGCTGCCGCAGCAGGTCAGGATCGGCCAGAACGGCAGCCATCAGCGGGTGCGCGTCGTTGCCCCAGAACAGCTCCTCATCGATAGCCAGGGTCGGCACACCGAACACCCCGGCGCCAATTGCGGCCTCGGTGTTACGGCGCAGCTGCTCCTTCACCGCCGGGTCGGCGATGGCGCTGGCGACATCGTCAATACCCAGCTGTGCGGCCGGTTCGCGCAGGGCGTCAGGGCTGTCGGCCGCGTTGCCGTCGCGCCAGATCCAGTCGAACAGGACGTCCACCGCCTGCACGCTGGCACCGGCGGCCAGGCACAGGCGCAGGGCGGGCAGCGGGTTGAACGGATGGCCGGGCGGGAATCGCAGCGGTGTGCCCTCGGCCTGCGCGGTCCACAACAGCTGGCGGTAGATGAAGCGGCGCTTGGCCGGAATCTCGGCCGGCCCTAGGTTGCCCAGGTGATGCAGCACCGCACCGAAGGCGATCGGCACGGTCTGGATCTGCGCGAACTGCGGCAGCTGCTTCAGCTTCTGCCAGTGCAGGTAGGAGTAGGGCGAGATGAGGTCGAAGTACCAGCGCAGTGTCGCCATCGGTGTGTCCTCGTGTGCGGTCAGGGCTGCGCGTTGCGCTGCAGGTAGCGGTCACGCAGTTCGGTCTGGCGCGAGCGCATCGGCATCGCACGGCCGCCCAGCCAGACCTGCTCGGCATAGTGCGCCACGTCCAGCGGATCGCCCTCCCACAGCACCAGGTCGGCGCGCTTGCCCGGCTCGATGCTGCCGATCTGGTCGGCCACCCCGAATGCCTGTGCAGGCACCCGGGTCAGCCCAGCCAGGCCATCGGCCCACGGCAGACCGTTGGCCACCGCGTTGCCGGCCAGCTGGCGCATCTTGCGCGCGTTGTGGGTGGCGTCACCGCGCTGCACGAAGGAAACCGCCACGCCGGCACGCTGCAGGCGCGCGGCGTTTTCCAGGGTGGCGCCGAGCTGGTCGAAGCTCGCCGGCAGGTTGGCCAGCACGTCGACGAACACCGGCACGTGCGCGGCGGCCAGCTCCGGGGCCACCTGCCAGGCTTCGCTGGCACCGGCGATGGCGATCTTCACCTTTTCGCGGGTGGCCCAGCGCAGCAGCTGGCGGATATCGGCGGCGCGATCCACCTCCACCACGATGCGGCCCTGGCCGGCCAGGTAGCGACTGAGCGTGCGGCGTCCGGCCGGCGTCAGCAGCGCGTGCGGCGAGTCCGCAGCCACCTGGCCGCGTGCTTCGTCGATCATCTGCTGCAACAGCATCCATTGCGCGGCGCGCGAATGCCCGGTCAGTTCGGAGGCGGCCGCGCCGATGCGCAGGAACAGGGCACGCGGGCCGATCGGATCGGTGCTGCCATCGAGCCGCATCACGCCGCCCTGGCCGGCCACGAAACCACCGCCGGTGGCAGCGCCCAGCGCAGTGAAGCCGAAGCCTTCCAGGCGCGTGACCGGAATCAGCACCGAGGCCGGGTTGTAGGCGAGCGTGACGTCGAATTCCGGGCGCAGCGGCTGCTCACCGAGCTTCAACGAACTGTCCACCGTGCTTGATTCACCCGAGACCTCTTCGATACCGGTTTCGGTGATGCCACCAAACAGCGCCGGTGTCAGGGGACGGCCATTGGCCTCGACCACGCTGGCGCCGGCCGGCGCCGACAGGCCGTTGCCCACCGCGCGGATGATGCCGCCCTGCACCAGCACATCGGCGTTCTGCAGGCTGCCACGCGTGCTGGCCGTATGCACGGTCGCGTTGCGCACCAGCAGGTCCTGCGCCGAGGCTGCGGTTGTCATCAACAACAGCGCAACCAAGGTAGCGCCGGGCCATGCCCGGCGACGCTTGTTCAACACGCCCATCAGCGCACCTCCTGGCCAAGCTGGAAATCGGAACGCGGCGTCGCTGCCGGTGCACTGCGGTCGTACAACCTGCGGCCATCAATGAAGACCTGCTCGGCCAGCGCGTACGAGCTGAAGGGATTGCCGTTCCAGACCACCACATCGGCCATCTTGCCGGCCTCCAGGGTGCCGGTCTGGCCTTCAATGCCCAGTGCCTTGGCGGCGTTGGCGGTCATCCAGGTGATGGCATGTTCGGGCGTGATCTCCGGCATACGTGCGCGGCGCGCGGAGGCCATCACCTTGGCCGCTTCCTGGTTCAGGCGCTGGATGCCTTCGGGTGAGTCGGAGTGGACGATGGCGCAGCTGTTCTTCGGCCGGTCGACCAGCGCGATGTTCTCCGGGATGCCGTCGAAGGCTTCCATCTTGAAGCCCCACCAGTCGGCCCACAGCGCACCGCAGACGCCGTCGGCGGCCAGCCGGTCGGCCAGCTTGTAGGCCTCCACGCCGTGGTGGAAGGCGGCTACCTTGAAGCCGAATTCCTTGGCCAGATCGAGCATGGTGGCCATCTCGTCGGCGCGGTAGCAGTGGATGTGCACGCGGATGTCGCCTTCGATCGCACCGGCCAGCGTGTCCAGCTTGAGATCGCGCTTGCCGCCGGCATCACCGGCGCTGTCGCCCTTGTCGCTGCCGAACCAGCCCTTGCGCTTGGCCGGCTTCGGCTTGTTCTTGGCGATGTAGTCGGCGGCATCGATGAAGGCGGCGCGGTAGCCGGCCACGTTGCCCATGCGCGTGGCTGGGGTCACGCCCTTGCCTTCGCCATAGACCCGCTTGGGGTTCTCGCCGCAGGCCATTTTCAGGCCCCAGGGTGCACCGGGGAACTTCATCGCCTGGTAGGTCACCGCGGGTACGTTCTTGAGGGTCACGCCGCGGCCACCCACCAGATTGGCCGAGCCCGGCAGCACCTGCATGCTGGTCACGCCGCCGGCCAGCGCGGTGGCGAAGCCCGGGTCCTGCGGCCACACCGAGTGTTCGGCCCAGACGTTGGCGGTGACCGGTGCGGTCATCTCGTTGCCGTCGCTGTGCGCGCCGACGCCGGGGCTGGGGTACACGCCCAGGTGCGAGTGCACGTCGATCAGGCCAGGGGTGACCCACTTGCCCTGCGCATCGATGCGGGTGACACCGGCATCGGCCTGCAGTTGGCGGCCGACGGCGACGATGCGGCCCTCGCGCAGCAGCACGTCGGCATTGTCCAGGCGCTGGCCGGTGCCGGTCAGCACGGTGGCGTTCTGGATCAGCACCGGCGCATCGGGATGCGCCTGGTAGGTGCTGGGGTAGGGATCGGCGACGAAGCGCGAGGCGCCCACCGCCGGAGCCGTGCTCAATGAAAGCAGTGCCAGGGCTACCCCGGCGCGCAACAACGTCGATGCCATGCAGTTCCCCTTGCAGCTGGTCCAACCGCCGACGCTAGCCCGGAGGCGGCGGGCTTGCCAAGTGACCTTCTTCACAGGCCTGTCGACGGTGGCTCGACGGCACCGGCCGGGTGGCTGAAAATACCCGGTCCCCCGCCGTACCGGACTGCCCATGAAGAGCAAGCAGGAAATCGTCGACAACTGGCTGCCGCGCTATACCGGCGTACCGCTGGACCAGTTCGGCCAGCACATTCTGCTGACCAACTTCGGCGGCTACCTGCATACGTTCTCCGAGCTGACCGGCGCGCCGGTCATCGGCCTGGACCGGCCGATGGCCAGTGCCACCATCGATGGCATCACCATGATCAACTTCGGCATGGGCAGTCCCAATGCCGCGATCATCATGGACCTTCTGTCGGCGGTGATGCCCAAGGCGGTGCTGTTCCTGGGCAAGTGCGGTGGTCTCAAGCGCAAGAACCAGCTGGGCGACCTGGTGCTGCCGATCGCTGCGATCCGTGGCGAGGGTACCTCGGGCGACTACCTGCCGCCGGAAGTACCGGCGCTGCCGGCCTTCGCGCTGCAGCGTGCGGTTTCGACCATGATCCGCGACCTCGGCCACGATTACTGGACCGGCACCGTCTACACCACCAACCGCCGGGTCTGGGAGCACGACGAGGCCTTCAAGGAGCGGCTGCGGGCGATGCGCTGCATGGCCATCGACATGGAAACGGCCACGGTGTTCGCCGCCGGCTTCGCCAACCACATCCCCAGCGGCGCGCTGCTGCTGGTTTCGGACCAGCCGATGATCCCGGACGGGGTCAAGACCGAGGCCTCCGATGCCAAGGTCAGCTCCCAGTTCGTGGAAAACCATATCCAGATCGGCATCGAGGCGCTTAAGCTTATCCGGCGCAACGGCAAGTCGGTCCGCCACCTGCGCTTCGACGAATGATGATGAAGGCCGGGCGCGGGGCGTCCGGGCCTGGGAGTAGGTAATGGACGTTGCCGCGCAAGTGGTGGAATTCTGGAAGGAGGCGGGCCCTGCGAAGTGGTTCGCCCGCGACGACGCGTTCGACGCGCAGTTCCGCCAGTTGTTTCTGGATGAGCATTTCGCCGCCGCTTCGCGCGGGCGCGAGCATTGGCTGGGCAGTGCCGAAGGGGCGCTGGCCCTGATGCTGCTGCTGGACCAGTTCCCGCGCAACTGCTTCAGGGGCACTGCCCATTCCTACGCCACCGATGGCCTGGCCCGGCATTACGCCATGCGTGCCATCGAGGAAGGCCTGGACCTGCAGCTGGTGCCGAAGCTGCGCGCCTTCATCTACCTGCCGTTCGAGCACTCCGAGGATCCGCTGGACCAGGACCGCTCGGTGGCGATGTTCGACGTGCTGGGTGACAAGGAATACCTGCAGTACGCCGAACTGCACCGCGACATCATCCGCCGTTTCGGGCGCTTCCCGCATCGCAACGCCGTGCTGGGCCGCATCCCCACGCCGGAAGAACTGGATTACCTGGCCGAAGGCGGGTTCGCCGGCTAAGAAAAAGGGGACGGAGGGGATTAAGTCGTTTATGGCAAAAACGACTTAATCCCTCCGTCCCCTTTTTCAGTGCCGATCAGTACTTCGGCACGCCGTTGTCCACGTCTTCCGACCAGGCGTTGATGCCGCCGGTGACGTTGAACACCTTGGTGAAGCCGAGGGCGCGGAACTGCTCGGCGGCCTGCGCGCTGCGGCCACCGTGGTGGCACATGAAGGCCAGTGCGGTGTCCTTCGGCAGGGCTTCCAGCGCGGCGCGGCCGTTGCCGTCGAAGCTCTTGAACGGTACGCCGACGGCTGCGATGGCGCGCTCGTCGGCCGGGCGCACGTCCACCAGGGTGATGTTGCCGGCGCGCACCAGGTCGTCGGCATCGCGCACGCTGATTTCCTGTACCGGCTTCGGCGCGTTCGGGTTGTCGATGGCCAGGCCCTTGCCGCGGATGTCGTCCACCCAGTCGATGGTGATGCCGTTGGCGCGACGGGCGCTGGCCAGGTCGAACTGCACGCGCAGGCCGTTGGACTCGGCGGCAATCGCGCCTTCGTCGTGCGGGGCCAGCTGGAAGTTCGGCTGGAAACCGGCGTCGATGGACAGCTGCAGGGCCGCGCCCGGGGCATCGGCCAGCGCGCCCTTGAGCATTTCCACGGCTGCCGGGGTGACGGTGATGCTCGGCGGGGTACGGTCCGGCGCAGCCAGGCCCAGCACGCTGCTCAGCTCGCCGCTGGCGGCCATCTGCAGCACGATGTCGCTGCCGCCGACCAGTTCGCCGTCGATGTACAGCTGCGGGATGGTCGGCCAGTCGCCGTAGGCCTTGATGCCTTCACGGATTTCCTGGTCGGCCAGCACGTTGACGTGGGCGAACTCGACGCCGAGGTCCTGCAGGGCGCCCACGGCCTTGGCCGAGAAACCGCACTGCGGCATCGACGGCTGGCCCTTCATGAACAGCACGACGCGGTTGGCGTTGAGGATGGATTCGATGCGCGAACGCAGGGCGGGATCGAGGGACATGGACGTCGGGGTTCCGGGAATTCGAATCATCAATTCTAACCCCCATGGCATCATGGGGGATGAGCAACGCAGGAACATTGCATCGCATCCCGGCCCGCCCCTGGCGCTGGCTGCCCTGGCTGGTGGCGTCGCAGCTGGTCGTGATCCTGGTCTGGGCCCTGGACGGCTGGCAGTGGGGGCTGCCGCTGATGGTGGCCAGCCACGCATTGTTCATGGTGCCGGTGTTCCTGCCCAACAGCCGCTTCTATGCGCCGGTGCTGAGCCGACTGCCGGAGGCCGGTAACACGGTATGGCTGACCATCGATGACGGCCCCGGTCCGGAAACCCGCGCCGTGCTCGACCTGCTGGACCGCCACCAGGCACGCGCCACCTTCTTCCTGGTGGGGGAACGTGCGCTGGCACAGCCGGAACTGGTGCAGGAGATCCTGCGCCGTGGCCATGACCTGGGCAATCACAGCCACAGCCATCCGCAGGCACGCTTCTGGCGGCTGGGCCCGGCGGCGATGCGCGCCGAGATCGAGGGCTGCCAGCATGCCCTGCAGGCGGTAAGCGGCCAGCCGGTGCGCTGGTACCGCTCGGTGGTGGGCATGACCAATCCGTTCGTGGCGCCGGTGCTGCAGCGGTTGGGGCTGGTCCGGGTGGGCTGGAGTGCGCGCGGCTACGACGGCGTCGGCTGCACGCCGGACGGCGTGCTGGCACGGCTGCTGCCGGATCTGCGCCCGGGCGCGATCGTGCTGCTGCACGAAGGTGCCGCCCATGGGCACAACCTGGTGATCATCGAGCGCGTGCTGCAGGCGCTGCACGAGCGCGGGCTGAAGGCGCAGCTGCCGGCCGGATAACCGGTAGCGCCGGGCCATGCCCGGCGCTACCGGATGCGGTGCGCCACCAGCAGCCAGCTGTTGAACGGGGTACGCCCGTGCAGCGGCCGGGGCGACGTCACCTGCAATCCGGCCTCGATCAATGTCGCCTGCAGCACCTGCGGATCGGGATAGTGGCGCGGTCGTGTGCCCATCCAGCCGATCAGCCAGGCCAGCCGGTCGGCCACCCGTGTGGTGCGGTCGCGGCCATCGCCGGTGGCCAGCGGTGTACGCAGCAACAGGCAGCCGCCGTGGGCCACCTGTGCGCTGGCCGCGCGCAGCAGGGCCTGCTGTGGGCCCGCGTCCAGATACTGAAGCACGTCCAGCAGCAGGACGTGCCCGGCCTGCGCCGGCAGCGGCGCCTGCACATCCACGCAGTCGAAGCGCACGTCCTGCAGGTCGGCGGCAGCACGTTGCGCGCGGGTGATCTTGCCGGCATCCACGTCCACGCCCAGGTAATGCTGGGTACCGCCGCGCTGGCGCAGCACATGGGCGAACAGGCCCAGCCCGCAGCCCAGGTCCAGCACCGGCTGCCCATCGTCAGGCAGATGCTGCAGCACGCCGTCGTACAGCGGATCGCTGCCGAGCTTGCCGCGGGTGTAGTAGTAGTCGCGGCGGCTGCCCCAGGCCTGCGCTGGCCGGAATGCTTCTGCGATCAAGCGGGCCTGCGGGGCGGTCAGGGGCGTGCAGGGCAGGGGCGGGCCGTTCCGTGGCGTGCCGTCCATCACCTCAGTCCGTGCCGCCAAGCAGATGCGCGGCCACCGGCAGGGCGCGCGCGCTCCACAGCGCGTACATCCGCGCCGAAGGATGCAGGCCGTCCTCGGCAATCATCGTCGGGTCTTCGCCCTGCGCGCGGCTGATATCGGTGATGTCGACGAAGGCCACGCCCTGCTGGGTGCTGATCACCTCGGCAGCCGCATTGAATTCGTCGGTCTCGATCTCGATCGTGGCCAGGTCGCGGCCACTGCCGGCGCCGAACGGGGTCGCACCCCAATCGGGGAAGGACAGCACCAGCACGCGGCCGGCATCACCGCCAGCGAAACCGATGGCCCGCTGCAGCAGCGCCTGGAACTGGCTGCGGTATTCGTCCAGCGGACGCCCACGGTACTGGTTGTTGACGCCGATCAGCAGGCTGACGAAATCGAACGGCCCCTGCGGCGCGGCCGCATCGATGCCCGCATCGAGTTCGTCGGTGGTCCAGCCGGTAGTCGCAATGGTCTGCGGATCGGACAGCTCAGTGCCCTGTGCACGCAGCGCGGCAGCCAGCTGGTGCGGCCAGCGGCCTTCGACTGCAACCGCTTCACCGATGGTGTACGAATCGCCCAGCGCCAGGTAGGACAGGGTCACAGGTCAGGCCACCGAACGGCGCGGCTTCAGCGGCACGACCTTGGTCGCGTCCTCGGCACGCCGTGCCAGCACGCGGTCGATGCGCGCGAACACATCGCGCATCACCGAGGCTTCCGGCATCAGGGTCACGCGGAAATGGTGGCGGTAGGGCACGTTGAAGCTCGAGCCCGGCACCACCAGCACGCCCTCGTTGTTCATCAGGTCCAGCGCGAAGTTGTGGTCGTCGAAGCCCTTTGCCGCAGCGCCGACCACGGCCGGGAACGCGTACAGCGCACCGGCCGGCGCGACCAGCGACAGGTGTTCGCTGGCTTCGCAGGCTTCGATCACCGCACGGCGGGTTTCGTACAGGCGGCCGCCCGGCGTGCACAGCTCGGAAATGGTGTCCGGGCCGTTCACTGCGGCCTCGATGGCGTACTGGCCCGGCACGTTGGCGCACAGGCGCAGCGCACCGAGCAGGTCCAGCGCCGCGCGGAAGTCACCCAGGCGGGCATCGTCGCCGCTGAGGTGGGCCCAGCCCACGCGCCAGCCGCAGGCGCGGTGCACCTTGCTCAGGCCGCTGAAGGTCAGGCACGGATGATCACCGGCCAGCGGTGCGACCGGCTGGAACACCGCGTCGTCGTACAGGATCTGGTCGTAGATCTCATCAACCAGCAACAGCAGGTTGTGGCGGCGCGCGATCTCCACCACGCGCTCCAGCAGTTCGCGCGGGTAGCTTGCGCCGCTGGGGTTGTTCGGGTTGATCAGCACGATGGCGCGGGTGCGCGAGGACACCAGCGTCTCGATCTCGCTCGGGTCCGGCTGGAAGCCGTTCTCCGGTGCGCAGCGGTAGTACACCGGGCGGCCATCGTTGAGGATGGTCGAGGCCGACCACAGCGGGTAGTCGGGCGAGGGCACCAGCACTTCGTCGCCGGGATTGAGCAGCGCACGCAGCGACAGGTCGATCAGCTCGCTGACGCCATTGCCGAGGAAGACGCGGTCCGGGTGCGCATCGGGCGCGCCACGGCGGGCGTAGTAGCTGGCGATCGCTTCACGCGCGACCGGCAGGCCCTGCTGGTGCGTGTAGGGGTCGGTGCGGCCCATGTCGTCGGCGATCGCACGCTGAAGGTGCTCCGGCGCGCGGAAACCGAAGGCGCCGGGATTGCCGATGTTGAGCTTGATCAGCTTGCGGCCCTGCGCCTCCAGCTCCCGGGCTCGCCGCGCCAGTTCTCCGCGGATTTCGTAGCGCACTTCGGAAAGGCGCTCGCGGATGGCCAGGGGCTTGGGCGAGTTGGTGGACATGGGAGCTGGGCCGTCAAAAGGCATGGGGCTTCCATCCTACCGGAATTGCTGCAATGCATGGCAAGGGCTCCGGGCCCGTCATTGCTGGGCTGGCAGGGCGCCGGCACAGGTAGAATGGCGGCGATGACCCAGACCCCCGATTTCATCGCCCTGCAGACCATTGGCTGGCCCTGGCCGGGCCCGGCGCAGCAGGCCGACTGGCAGGCCGCGATGGCCGCACATCCGCAGGCCCGCCCGGCACGGGTGATCGAACAGCACCGCACCCACTACGTGGTGGCTGATGGCCCGGATGCGTCGATCAAGGCCGAGTCCCTGCCGGAATGGCAGCGCCCGCGCTTCCCCAGCCATGAACGGCCAGCGGTGGGTGACTGGGTGCTGCTCGATGGCATCCGCATCGTCGCCCTGCTGCCGCGGCGTACCGCGATCAAGCGCGGTGCGGCCGGCGAGCATTACCACCAGCAGGTGATCGCCGCCAACATCGATACGGTGTTCATCGTCTGTGGCCTGGATGCCGACTTCAATCCGCGCCGCATCGAACGCTACCTGCTGCTGGTCGGTGGTGGCGGTGCAGAACCGGTGGTGGTGCTGACCAAGGCCGACCAGACCGAGTACAGCGAAGACGCACTGGCGGTGCTGGAAGAGCTGGAGATGCAGGGCATCGCGCTGCATGCGATCAACGGCCTGGATGCCGACAGCGTGGCGGTGCTGCAGCCGTGGCTGGGCCCGGGCCGCACGGTGGTGCTGGTCGGTTCTTCCGGTGCCGGCAAGTCCACGCTGACCAACACCCTGCTCGGCGAGCAGCGGATGAAGACCAACGCAGTGCGCGCCAACGATTCGCGTGGACGCCACACCACCACGCACCGCGCGCTGATGCCGCTGCCGACCGGCGCCTGCCTGATCGACACCCCCGGGATGCGCGAGCTGAAGCCGACCGGCGAAGAGACCCTGTCCGAGGGTGGGTTCGCGGACATCGAAGCGCTGGCCGCACAGTGCCGTTTCAACGACTGCAAGCACCAGCAGGAACCGGGCTGTGCCGTGCGTGCAGCGATCGAGGCCGGCGAGATTGAAGAGAGCCGGCTGCTGAACTACTTCAAGCTGAAGGAAGAAGTGGCCGCCGCTGCCGCCAAGCTGGCGGTCCGCCAGGCCGAAACCGCGCAGGAACGCGGCGGCAAGAAGGGCAAGGGCCAGCAGTTCCGCCCGGCTGGCAAGCCGCGTAGGCGCTGATCGGTATCGCGGGGTCGGATCCCATTGCACCGCAATGGGCTCTGCCCCCTGCAATGAACCTGCGTCTGCCTGCTTCGGGTGGGTGCCAACTGCCCGTTCCTGGTAGGTGCCAACCTTGGTTGGCACGGATGTATCCGACGCCCGCCTTCGGCGGATGCCAACCAAGGTTGGCAGCTACCCGATCCATTGCACCTACCAACGTGCGGGCAGGGCGCTATAGTCCGCGCATGGAACCGACTGCGACGCTGGACCGTGACGTGGCCCACCATGCAGCGCTCGATGCGCGCCTGGTCGAGGCCGTGGGAGGCATCCGCCTGCTGGGCCTGACCAGCTGGCCAGCCACGGTGCAGGCACCGTTCCTGGACAGCGTGGCGCGTGGCCAGCCGGTACTGCCGAAGGTGGATTACCCGAAGCTGGATTTCAGCGAGGAACGTCGTGCGCTGGCCGCGATTGCCGCCGACTGCGACGACAGCCATCCACTGGGTCACTACGTGCGGCAGTCAGCGCAGAGCTGGGACCTGGCCGCACAGCTGCTGGAAGGGTTGGGCACGGCTGCGGTCGACTCCTGTTCGGTGCAGCTGTTCGGCGCCCCTGAGCAGCCGTTGCCGGGCAATGGCCCGAGCACGCGCGAAGCGGCGCGCCACTTCATCCAGATCGCCGCCGAGCTGGACCACGAACTGCTGGCACCGGAAGAACAGGTGCCGGTCTCGGCCATCGCGCTGCAACTGCAGCTGCAGAACGATCTGGACGCGTTCTTCGAATCGCGCATCATCCAGGTACAGCTCGACCCGGAGCTGGTGTCCAAGGCCGCCGCCGGCCCGACCCGCATCCGCCTGCGCACCAGTGCACGCTTCAGCGCCTACGACCGCGCGCAGCTGTTCCACCATGAAGCGCTGGTGCATTCGCTGACCGCCCTGAACGGCCGCGAGCAGCTTGTGCTGCCCAGCCTGGCACTGTCCTCGCCGCGGGTGACGGCAACCCAGGAAGGGCTGGCCACCTTCGCCGAGCAGATCACCGGCAGCATCGACATCGAGCGCCTCAAGCGCATCAGCCTGCGTACCGAAGCGATTGCGATGGCCCGCGAAGGCGCCGATTTCATCGAGGTGTTCCGCTACTTCTGCGATGCCGGGCAGAACGCCGAAGAGAGCTTCGCTTCGGCGCAGCGCGTGTTCCGTGGGGTACCGCCGAGTGGCGGCCTGGCCTTCACCAAGGACACGGTGTACCTGCGCGGCCTGGTGTCGGTGCACACGTTCTTCCGCCACATGCTGGCCGAGGACCGCCTGCAGGTCTGCCGTTGGTTGTTCGCGGGCAAGATGAGCCTGACCGATGCGATCGCGTTCGCGCCGTTGTTCGAGTCCGGTGTATTGAAGCCGCCGCGTTGGCTGCCGCACTGGATGAGCCGGGCGAACGGCCTGGCCGGCATGCTGGCGTTCTCGCTGTTCGCCAACCGGATACGGATGGACCAGCTGGCGCCGGAATGAAATGCGTTGGCGGACCCGCCAGCGCCTGCCTGCTATCGGTGGGGAGGAGGCGGGGCACCCTGGCCAGGACACGCAAAAGCCCCTCCATGGTGCTCGATGGCGCCTTGCTCGCGTGCGCTGTCCTGCGCACACGGCAAGACCGGGGTTGGGCGTCCTGCCCAACCCGCCAGTCGCATGCGACTGGCCCATGGCGCCAACGGTCCTGGCCAGGGTGCCCCGCCTCCTCCAGACAGTTTTCTGCGGGCGCGGTAGCAGGTCCACCAGAGGGATTGCGCTTGAAAAGCAAAGAGCCGGGCAATGCCCGGCTCTTTGCTTTTGCTCTTCTTTGCCCTCCGCACCGTGGCGCGGGAAACCGTCGAGCAGGGTTGGATGGGCCGGCGCAGGACCGTTGGCGCCATGGATGGCGCCATCGAGCCCCATGGATGGGTTCACGGCGTGTCCTGCGCCGGCCCATCCGGCCCTGCCCCCCGACGACAATCAAGACGCCGCGGGGCAACGCTTCTGACTTAGAACTCCGCCGCCACCGTCATGAACAACTGCCGCGGCGCGCTCGCATGGATCGCATAGCGCTTGCCCTCCGGATCGGTCGGTGCGAACGAACTCAACTGGCCCGCATAGCGCTTGTTGGTCAGGTTGGTCGCGTTCAACGACACCCGCACATTGCGCAGGCCCAGGCCCGGGCCGAAATCGTAGCCCGCACCGGCGTCGAAGGTGGTCACGCCCGGCACCGACTGGTCGTTGGTGTAGGTGTAGTAGCGCTTGCCGGTGTACTTGGCACGCAGGCTGGCGAAGAAGCCATCGCGGTTCCAGCTGATTTCACTGGAGGCCATGCGCTGCGGCGTATCCACGGTGATCTTGCCGGCCACCGGCACCACCGCGCCGCCGGACAGGTAGTCGTCCTCGTAGGTGGTCTTGTTCCAGGACAGCGCGTTGTACCACTGCAGGCCGTCGATCGGCTTGAGGATGAAGGTCAGTTCCGCGCCGTAGCTCTTCACCGAACCGACGTTGATGAAGCGCGTCACGCACTCCGGACGCGTGCCGACTTCGATGCTCGAGCACGGGTTCAGCGACAGCAGGCGGTTGTCGAACTTCACGTTGTAGCCCGCGATCGACGCCTGGTACTTCTCACCGAAAGTACGGAAGCCGGCTTCCAAGCTCTTGGACTTCTCCGGCTCCAGCCCGGCGCTGGCCGCGAACGATTCCGGCGACACCTGCAGCGGGCCGCCGCTGCCACCACCGACGAAGGCGGCGATGTTCTCGGCGTAGGAGGCGAACAGCTCGTTGTTGGCGTTGAGCTTGAAGCCCAGGCCCAGCTGCGGCAGCACCGATTCCTTGGCGGTCAGCGTGCCCGAGGCGATGCTGGTTTCCACGCCGGGGTTGGCGGTGGCGCGCATGCGGGTGTTCGGGCTCTTGATGCCCACATCCACGGTCAGGCGCTGGTCCAGGAAGCGCATGCGGTCCTGCACGTAGAACTGGCGCGTGCGGATGTCGAAGTCCTGGTTGAACAGCAGGCGGTCCGGGTTCTTCAGGTACAGGTCGTCCAGGAACGGGCCGCTGATGTAGTAGAAGTTGCGCGAAACGTTATGGTCGTTCTGCTCGTACCACAGGCCGGCTTCCAGTTCGTGGATGCCCACCGTCCACGACAGCGCGGCGGTCAGGCCATCGCGGTTGATCGTGTAGTTGGTGCTGCGGATCGAAATCGGCAGCATCTTGTCGGTGCCGGGGTAGGACGGCTGGCCCGGTGCCCACCAGTGGCCCTGGCCACGGTTGTCGTGGTGATAGGCCAGCAGCTTCAGGCGACCCTGCTCACCCAGGCGCAGGTCAGCATCGACCGAATAGAGGTTGTCGTCACGCAGTGCACGGCTCTGGTAGTACGCATCGTCGATGCTGGTGACGCCACCGCTGAACTTGCACTTGCTGCGGTCCAGAGTTCCCGGCGCGCAGTACGCAGCAGCCACGGCTCGATCCCAGTCCGGTGCGTAGATGTTCCAGTCATAGCCCAGGCCGCGGGCCAGCATGTCCTTGGACAGGTAGGCGTAGTTGGCCTGGCTGGCGCGCGAGGTGGCCACGAACGCACCGAAACGATGGTCGCCCACGTTCCACACCGCCTTGGCGTTGAACTGGCGAGTGGTCTGGTTCTGGTACGGCGCAGCCCACATGTCCTGGTCCTGGTGCACGCCGGACACGTAGGCCGAGAAGCCGTTGATGTCGCCGGTATCCACGCGCAGGTAGCCACGGCGCTGGCTGTTGTCGCCAACGGTGACGCTGGCGCGACCGCCGAATTCGGTGGACGGGTCCATCGAGAAGTACTGGATGGTGCCGCCCAGGTTGCTGGTCGAGGCCACGCCCAGCGAACCGATGCCCTGCGACAGCTCGGCACCGGCCAGGTTCTCGGCGATGATCGCGCGGGCGATGCTCAGGCCGTTGTAGTTGCCGTAGCTGTTGTCGCCCAGCGGGATGCCGTCCAGCGTGTAGCCCAGGCGGCTCTTGTCGAAGCCGCGCAGGCTGATGGTCTGCGATTCTTCGTTGGCGCCGAAGGCGTCGTTGGACTGCACCGACACGCCCGGCAGGCGATCGAGGATCTTCTGGCCGCTGGTGCCCGGCGGCAGCACCTGCTTGTCGACGGCGGTGATGCGCTGCACCTGGCGGGTCTCGCCCTGGCCGATCACGGAGACGGTATCCAGCGTCTGCGCGCTCAGCGCGGCATCGGTGCTGGTGCCGGCATCGGCGGCGGTGGCGGCATGGGCGCTGGCGGCGGCGGAGAGCGCGATCGCCACGGCGATCGTCAGGTGTCGGGTCTGCATGGTGGTCCGTTGCATTGGGGGTGGTCACCGGCACGCGTGCGCGGTGCATGGCCACTATGCGAACGGAACATGAAACCTTCTTTACGGAAAACCAACGAACGATGCGGGGCAGTGGTGTGCGTCCTGCAACATTCTTGTCATGGCGGCGATGCGTCTGCCGGCTTGAGGATCACCTCCGCGACGCACGTGTGATGCAATCCGGGAAAGAGGTAGCTCACCCATCGGTCCGGGGCCGGGTAGCTCAACGTCAATGCCTGCTCCGGGGCGTGGCCTGAAGGAGGAAGAACATGCGCTGGCGCGGCCTGGCGCTGGACGATCTGCCGACGCGTCACACAGACGCCTCCGACATCCAGGCGCACGGAGTGCACGTGCTGGCGATCGGCCTGCAGCAGGACTATGCCGCCGGTGATCCGAAGCGGTGGGGACAGGGCCACCGGCGGCAGCGTGATGCCCGGCAACGCATAAGGTGTTTCGATGACGGCCGCTGTCGCCGGCAGCATGGCGCGAAGGTCTTCCAGACGTGCCGCGCGTGGCAATGGTGCGCCCCAGCTGTGGGTCAGTTCGACCAGACGATCGGCCTGCACATCGTCAGCCATCGGCAACTGGTCGGGTGCGGCCGCCGCACACAGTGCAGGCAGCAGGATCGCAAGGTTTCCCCACCACAGACGCTGCATGGGCGAAGTCCCGGTGCACGGATGCTGCCGGTATAGCACGCAGCCGGTACAGGCAGAAAAAAGATGGGGCCGGATCCCCCTCGCAAGCGAAGGTTCACCGGCCCCGCGCACTCCGTGGGGGAGGCGGTCCACGCGCTGCCTGGAGACGGGCTCAACCCATGTACAGGCCACCGTTGACCGGATAATCGGCGCCGGTCACGTACGAGGCTTCGTCCGAGGCTAGCCACGCGCACAGGCCGGCTACTTCCTCCGGGCGGCCGAGGCGGCGCACGGGCACCGAGGCGGCCAGCCGGTCCAGCACATCCGGCGGGAAGCTGCTGATGGCCTGGCTGGCGATATAGCCCGGCGACAACGTGTTGACGGTGACCCCGCGTGAGGCCACTTCGGCGGCCAGCGCACGGCTGAAACCATGCATCGCGGCCTTGGCGGTGGCGTAGTTCACCTGGCCGATCTGGCCCTTGTGGGCGCTGACCGAACCGATGTTGATGATGCGGCCCCAGCCCCGCGTGGCCATGCCGTCCACCACCTGCTTGGTCAGGTTGAACAGCGCATTGAGGTTGGAGGCGATCACCGCGTTCCAGTCTTCCACCGTCATCTGCCGGAACAGCAGGTCGCGGCTGCCACCGGAGTTGTTGACCAGCACGTCCACTTCACCGACTTCGGCGCGGACCTTGGCAAACGCCGCGCTGGTCGAGGCCCAGTCGGTCGCGTTGCCTTCGGAGGCGATGAAGTCGAAGCCCTGTTCGCGCTGCTCGCGCAGCCAGTTGGCCTTGCGCGGTGAGTTCGGCGCGCAACCGGCAACCACGGTGTGGCCGCTGCGGGCCAGGCTCTGGCAGATGGCAGTACCGACACTGCCCATGCCGCTGGTGACGTAAGCGATTCGAAGCGTCATTGCAGAAGGCTCCTTGGTAAGGGGTCAGGCCGCGAGCGGGTACAGGCCGAACAGCAGGCTGCCGACCATCAGCAGCATCGAGATGGCGATGGCCCACTTCAGGGTGAACTTCTGGTGATCGGCGAACTCGACCTTGGCCAGGCCAACCAGCAGGTAGGTGGACGGCACCAGCGGGCTGAGCAGGTGCACCGGCTGACCGGCCAGCGAGGCGCGCGCCATTTCCACCGGGGTGATGCCGTAGTTGCCGGCGGCTTCGGACAGGATCGGCAGCACGCCGAAGTAGAACGCGTCGTTGGACATGAAGAAGGTGAACGGCATCGACGCTACTGCGGTGATCACCGCCAGGTACGGGCCCCACGATTCCGGGATCACCGCCAGGAAGCTGTGCGACATCGCTTCGACCATGCCGGTGTTGTTGAGGATGCCGGTGAAGATGCCAGCGGCGAAGATCAGCGACACCACCGACAGCACGTTGCCGGCGTGGTTGACCACGCGGCGGCGCTGCTCGGCCAGGTTCGGGTAGTTGATCACCAGGGCGATGGCGAAGCCGACCATGAACAGCACCGGCATCGGCAGCACGCCGATGATCAGCGCGGTCATCAGCGCCACGGTCAGGGCCAGGTTGACCCACAGCAGCTTCGGACGCTTGATGTCCTCGGCGTCTTCCACGGTCGGCAGCGGGTTGCTGTCGTCGGACACGCTGTTGTCCATCCAGCTGCCACCCTTGGGCAGGGTCACCACGCCAAGGCGACGGCGTTCCTTCAGGCCCAGGTACCAGGCCAGCAGCAGCACGCCGGCACAGGCGATCACCATCGACGGGATCAGCGGCACGAACACATCGGCCGGGTCCACGTGCAGCGCGGTGGCCGCGCGGGCGGTCGGGCCGCCCCACGGGGTCAGGTTCATCACGCCGCCGGCGAGGATGGTCACGCAGGTCATGTTCAGTGCGTTCATGCCCAGCCGCTGGTACAGCGGCAGCATCGCCGAGACGGTGATCATGTAGGTGGTCGAGCCATCACCGTCGAGCGAGATCAGCATCGCCAGCACGGCGGTGCCGAGCACGATCTTCATCGGATCGCCCTTCACGAAGCGCAGGATCACCCGCACCAGCGGATCGAACAGGCCGGCGTCGATCATCACCCCGAAGTAGAGGATGGCGAACATCAGCATCACACCGGTCGGCGCGATCTTCTTGATGCCCTCCAGCATCATCTCGTCGATGTTGGCGCCGAAGCCGCCGATCAGCGCGAACAGGATGGGGATGGTGATCAGGGCGACGAGCGGCGACAGGCGTTTGCTCATGATCAAGTACATGAACGTAATGACCATGCCAAAGCCGAGGATGCTCAGCATCATCTGCGGACTCCTTGCGAAAACAGGACGTGGGGGAGTGGAAGGGGCCCGGGCGGCATGCCCGGAATATCAGGTCTAGAAGTCGTACTGCAGGCGGCCGGTGACCGCACGCGTGCGGTCCACCGTGATCCCGGCGAGGCGGTCGCGGTTGCGGCTTTCGATCACGTTGAGCATGAAGCGCAGGTTGTCGCGCAGGTACCAGTTGCCACCCAGCGTCCACGCTTCGGTGCTGCCGCGGCGCAGGTCGGCTGCACCGTCGAGGTGCTGTGCGCCCCACATCTGGTCGTAGCGCAGTGCCACTTCGAAGGCACCGGCCTTGTGGCGGATGTCCTTCACCCGCGCGAAGCGGCCGGTCTTGCGGTCGTAGGCGCGGCTTTCGCCGGTGACGAACCAGCTGAGCATGCCGTAGGCGGCCATCACGTCACCGCGCTGCGCGCCGTCATCGAAGGTGGCACCACTGAACTCGCCCTGCCACGACAGCGGGCCGCGCACCTGCGCGTATTCCAGCGACCACTTGTTGACGTCGGTATCGCGGCCAGCGGAGAAGTCGACCAGGGTCAGGCGGCTCTCGTCGGACAGGTGGCCGGCCGGGCGCGGGCGGATCTTCAGGCCCGGGACGCCGTTGGCGCCCGGGTTGTCATAGGCCTCACGGGCCAGCGACAGGCCCAGGTGCAGCACGTCGCCATCGCTGGGCGAGGGCGCCCAGGTGACGCGGCCACCGGCGGCACGGCCCTTCACCTGCCAGGCGTCGATGCTTTCCAGGCTGTAGATGCTGGCCGCCCAGGTGAAGTCGCCGGGGTTGGCCTGCCACGATGCGCCCAGGCGATACAGCGGCGCCAGCGTGGTGCCGGCGTTGCCGCGCTCCAGGAAGCTGCCGTAGTTGGAGCTGGTGCGGTCATCCAGCGAGAAGTACTGCTTGAACTGGCCCACGGTGAGCTTGCCGGCCTTGCCGAAGCTGCGTGCCAGGTACACGTCCTTGGCCTCGACGCGGTCGCCGGAGAAATCGGCTTCCAGCTTGTAGTCGACCACGAAGAACTTGCCGGACACATCGACCCAGGCACGGCGGATCTCGGTGTCATCCTTGTTCGGCGTACCGCGGTTGTCGTTGTCGAAGGTGGCGAAGTCCAGGTGCAGGCGGCCTCCGAGCGAAGCCGTGACCGGACGATCGTCTTCGGCGGCAAAGGCCGGCGCCGACAGGGCAGCCAGCGCCATCATGGCGGCAGGGCGCCGCCAGGCAAACGTGAATTCCACAAACCCTCCCAGGTGCGCGCCAGGCGCGCGGCAATCGTGGGCACCGGACGGTGCGCGGCCGCAGTCTGGGTTGCCGTAGCTGTCATCGTCCTGTCAACGGATTGTGCGGTGCAGCGTAAAACCGGCCACTGCGCTCACTGGGCCACGCCCGGCAAGCGCGGCGGCGGCATGCGGTAGCATTCGTTTCCCCTCCCACCCCCGTGCCCATGCGCCTGCTGCTGGTCGAAGACAACCCGGATCTGGCCGATGCGATCATCCGTCGCATGCGTCGCAGCGGCCACGCCTTGGACTGGCAGGCCGATGGCCTGGCCGCCGCCAGCGTGCTGCGCTACCAGAGCTTCGACCTGGTGGTGCTGGATATCGGGTTGCCCAAGCTTGATGGCCTACGCGTGCTGGCCGGCATGCGCGAGCGCGGTGACAGCACACCGGTGCTGATGCTGACCGCGCGTGATGGCATCGAAGATCGCGTGCAGGCGCTGGACGTGGGTGCCGACGACTACCTGGGCAAGCCGTTCGATTTCCGCGAGTTCGAAGCGCGCTGCCGCGTGCTGCTGCGACGCGCGCGCGGCCAGGCCAGCGAAGTGGTGCAGATCGGCGGCTTCCAGTTCGACAATGCCGCGCACCGGGTCAGCCTCGACGGCGAACCGATCGAACTGCCGAACCGCGAGTACCGGCTGCTGGAGATCCTGGTCGGTCGTCTCGGCCAGGTGGTCGGCAAGGATGAGATCGGCAACGGGCTGTTCGGCTTCGATGATGAGGCCGGTCCGAATGCCATCGAATTGTATGTGGGGCGCCTGAGAAAGAAGCTGGCCGCCGCGCCGCTGCGCATCACCACGGTGCGCGGCGTCGGCTACCTGCTGGAAGCCAGTGACGGCAACACCGATGCCGATGGCTGACGCCCGCGCTGCGAACGCCGCACCGGGCTCGCTGCGGCGCACGCTGCTGCTCTACCTCGGCGCGTTGCTGGCGGTGTTCGCGGTGGCTCTGCTGTTTGCCGCGCGCGGCTATGGCCAGCGCGCCGCCAACCGTTCCTACGATCACCTGTTGGTGTCCTCGGCGTTGTCCATTGCCGATTCGGTGGCCCTGGTCGATGGCCAATGGCAGGTCGATCTGCCCTATGCGGCGCTGGACCTGCTGGCGATGGCCCCGGAAGACCGCGTGTTCTATCGGGTCGCCGACAGCCGTGGCAACCTGATCACCGGCTATGGCGACCTGCCGGCGCCGCCGCGCCGGCCCGGCACGCAACCGCAGCTGTTTGATGCGGCGTACAGTGGCGAGACCGTGCGCTTCGTGGTGGTCGGCCGCAGTTTCGCCGCCGCCTCGGCGCAGGGCGAAGTACAGGTGCAGGTCGGCCAGACCCGGCGTGCGCGTGAAGCGGTCGCGCAGGACATGGTCAACCGCGCACTGCTGGCGATCGGTGTGCTGTCCGGCCTGCTGCTGGCGCTGGTGGCCTTTGGCGTGCATCGCGCATTCCGGCCATTGGTGCGGGTGGAACGCGAGCTGTCACGCCGCGAGCCCTCTGACCTGAAGCCGCTGGATGCCCGTGTACCGCGCGAGATGGACCAGATGGTGGCGGCGTTGAACCGCTTCATGGAACGCCTGTCCAGCAGCAACGAGACCTTGCGTGCGTTCATGGCCGAGGCCGCGCACCAGATGCGCACGCCGTTGGCGGCATTGCGTGCGCAGGCACAGCTGGCGCTGGATGACGACGATCCCGAAGACATGCGGCGCAGCCTGCAGGCGATCGAGCGCAACGCCACCCACATGAGCCGGTTGTTGAATCAGTTGCTCAGCGATGCCAGCGTGATCCATCGTTCGCATCTGCAGCGCTTTGCTGCAGTGGATCTGGCCGAGACCGTGCACCAGGCCCTGCATGAAGCACTGCCGCAGGCCGGCCCGGCACCGCGCGTGCAACTGGCGATGACCGCCGAGCCGGTACAGGTGCATGGCGATGCACTGCTGCTGCGCGAGGCGATCAAGAACCTGGTCGACAATGCACTCAAGTACGGCGGCGACGGTCCGTTGCAGATCGCATTGACCGTGGAAGGCGGGCAGGCCGTGCTGACCATCGCCGACCACGGTGCCGGCATTGCCGCCGCCGATGCCGAACGCGTGTTCGAGCGCTTCGCCCGTGGCGAGGGCGCGCCGTCCGGCGGCGCCGGGCTGGGCCTGGCCATCGTCAAGCGCGTGGTCGACAGCCATGGCGGCCGCATCGATCTCAGCAATCGTCCTCAGGGCGGGCTGATCGCCACCATCCGCCTGCCCCGGAGCAGTCCATGATCCGCCTGTTCACTGCTGGCGTTGCCTTGCTGCTGGCCCTGCCGGTGCTGGCCGCGCCCGGCGATGTGCGCCGTTTTCCCGCACAGGCAAAGACCACGGCGCAGCTGCGCATCCACGGCACCACCGACATCGAAGTGTTCGCGGTGGTCATCGCCGACTACCAGCGGCTGCACCCGGGCACCGAAGTGGTGTACGAGGACATCATCACCCAGGACCTGTACGCGCGGTACCTGCACGACCGCGGCGGACCGGCATCGCCGGACCTGCTGATCTCCAGTGGCATGGACCTGCAGACCAAGCTGGTCAACGATGGTCATGCACTGCCGCACCGCTCCGCGCAGACCGCCGCGCTGCCGGCTTGGGCGCAGTGGCGCAACGAGGCATTCGGCATCAGCTACGAGCCGGTGGTGATGGTCTACAACACCCGCGCGCTGACGGCTGCGAGTGTGCCGCACACGCGCCGGCAACTGCTGGACCGGTTGCGCGCCGAAGGCGCACCCCTGCGGGGCAGGGTCGGCACCTATGACATCGAACGCAGCAGCGTCGGCTACCTGCTGTCTACGCAGGATGCGCAGCGTGGCAGCATCGCCGGTGCGCTGCTGGGCGCGCTGGGCGACAACGATGTGGTGCGCGAGGAGCGCACCGGCGTGCTGCTGGACAAGGTGGCCAGCGGACAGCTGTCGCTGGTCTACAACGTGCTCGGCTCTTACGCGCAGGCGCGCATCGACGCGGGTGCTCCGCTGGCGATTGTGGAGCCCGAGGACTACACGCTGGTGGTACTGCGTACCGCGGTGATTCCACGCACCGGCCCACACCCGGAAGAAGCCCGGCGCTTCCTCGACTACCTGTTGTCGCCGCGTGGCCAGCAGGTGCTGTCACGCGAGGCACGGCTGATGCCGATCGTCACCGGCAGCGCACGTGGCGACGATGCGCCCGGCCGCAGCCGCCGCCCGATCCAGCTGGGCCCGGGCCTGCTGGTGTACCTGGATGCACTCAAGCGCCGCCAGTTCCTCGATGCCTGGCGCAGCAGCGTGGAGCCGGCAGGGCGCTAAACCTAGGTGCCATTCCCGCCGATATCCTGTTTCCAGTCGTGTGAGGAATGATCATTGGGAAGGCTGAAGGACAACTTCGAAGACGTGGAAATGATTGGCTCAGGGGTCATGCGTAGCATTCACTGGGCCCGTACAACGGCGGTAAGGCGAGTCCTTCTAGTTATAGGCTCCTCGGTGGTTATGGTCGGCCTGTACCTTTTGCTAATCAATCATCTGAGCTCGTATCAATTGGAGCGAAGTGACTATCGAGCCAAAGCGGCTAGCCAGGACTATGACGCGATTCAATATGCGGAGTTGCTGGACCTGATCGATGAATGCCTGGCTCCACGTAATGCTGCGCTGGCGGGATTTGCCTGCAGGGCAGCGGACCTGAAGTACTCCGAGGTCCAGCGGGGATCGGCTGTGGTAAATCGAAAAGAGGTTCTGGAGAGAGGTGACTACCCTCGGATGCGGATTGACGTCCGGTCGGCGCAGCGATTGTTGGATCTTCAGCGCATTGGTAGCGTTCCTTCAACCCTGCGTGAGGATCTGTACGAGGTGATGCGCAGTACGTATGGCAAAGTTGGAACAGCCCTACTGATCGGTGTCCTGTATCTGACGATCTGGTTGGTGCCGCATTTTCTTAATTACAGAGAGTCTACACAGCAGTCGCGGCAGCCCTTTCTGGGGCATCGACTGGCCGGCGAAGCAAATGAAGAAGGTATTCCCTTTGGTGACATGCCAAACTTGCCCCATGAGCGAATACACCATCCTGATCGCCGATGACCACCCGCTGCTGCGTTCGGCGGTGGTGCAGTCATTGCGGCAGAGCCTGCCGCTGGCGCAGGTGCGCGAGGTCGCCAGCGCCGAGGCATTGGCCGAAGCCCTCGACGCGCACCCGGACGTGGACCTGGTGCTGCTCGACCTGACCATGCCTGGCGCACACGGTTTTTCCGCGCTGCTGCACGTGCGTGGCTCGCATCCGGACATTCCGGTGGTGATCCTCTCGTCCAACGACCACCCCCGTGTGATCCGCCGCGCCCAGCAGTTCGGTGCCGCCGGTTTCATTCCGAAATCTGCCCCGGCGGAGACCATCGGCGAGGCCGTGCAGACTGTGCTCGATGGTGGCCTGTGGTTCCCGGCGATGGCCGCCGAACGCTCCGAGGCCGACGCCCTGCTGGCCAGCCGCCTGGCGCAGCTGACCCCGCAGCAGTTCCGCGTGCTGCTGTGCCTGGCCGACGGGCTGCTCAACAAACAGATCGCCTACACGCTGGGGCTGGCGGAAAACACGGTGAAGGTGCATGTCACCGCGATCCTGAAGAAGCTCGAATGCCATAGCCGCACGCAGGCGGCAGTGCTGGTGAAGGCGCTGGAGCCGGAAGGCGACGCGGGCATCGGGTTGTAGTTTCCAGCCAACGGCGCAGCCCCTCGTGGGTGGACACGTAGAGCAGTTCATGGGTGAGGCCGGGCAGGTGGACTGCGCAGGGGCCGCTGCAAGTACGTCCATGTAAGCTCGGTCGCCGCTTGCTCGTGTGCGCAGTCCTGCGCACACGGCAAGACCGGGGTTGGGCGTCCTGCCCAACCCGCCCGAGGCATGCCTCGGGCCCATGCGGCTCACGCCCCTGCGCAGCCCACCTGCCCGGCCACGGACAGGTTCCGTGCGCATTCATCCACGGAAGAGAAAAGAAGATCAAAAGCAAAGGCAGCCTGGCAGGCCGCCTTATGTAGAGCCGAGCCCACGCTCGGCTGCTTTGCGGCCGGTCCGCGAAGCCGAGCATGGGCTCGGCTCTACACGAGCAAGCGCAGCGCGCGATCCGCTTTTGATCTTCTTTTTCTTCTCCGTGGGTGGCAGGCCACCGAAATCTGTCAGAGGCCGGTCGGGTTGGGTTCGCGGGGGTGTCAGCCGCATGGATGCGGCTGCCAAGCCTCCAGGGATGGATTCACGGCGTCCCCCGCGCACCCAACCCGACCGGCCCACCCACGGCTTCTGCTTTCCACGACCAACCAGGCACCACCCACGAGGGGCTGCGCCGTTGGCTGGAATCACCCGCGATGCCGGATCAGCAACTGACTCATCAGCGCCCGCAGCGCCGGCGGTTTCACCGGCTTGGCCATCATTCCCCAGCCACGCTCGGCAGCCATCTCACGCAATCCCGCATCGCGCTCGGCAGTGACCAGCACCACCGGCGGTCGGGCCCGCCACAGCTCTGCCAATGTCTCGTACAGCACCGGGCCGTGGTGGTCACCCATGCGCACATCCAGCAGCACCAGCTCCGGCACGGTTGCCGTCATGGCCAACTGCAGCGCTGCCTGCGGGCCATCGGCCAGCAGCACCTCGCAGCCCCAGCGCTCCAGCAGCGCGCGGCTGGCCGCGCACACGTGCGGATCGTCATCGATCACCCACACCCGGCGCCCTCGCAGCGGGTTGTCCGCTGCCGGTTCCTGCGCCAGCACCGGCGCGGGCGCGGTGGCGGGTATCGCGCTGGCGTCGCCGAACGGCACGCCCACGGCGAACACGCTGCCCTGGCCCAGCTGCGAGCGCAGTCGGATCGGGTGTCCGAGCAGGCGGCCGATGCGGTCGACGATGGCCAGGCCAAGCCCGGCACCGCGCTGCTGGCCATCATGCAGGCGGCGGAATTCCTCGAAGATCTCGCCCTGCAACGCATCGGGGATGCCGGGGCCCTGGTCGTGCACTTCGATCCACAGCAGGCCTTCGCGGCGACGGCAGCCCAGAAGCACGCGACCGCGCTCGCTGTAGCGCAGCGCGTTGGACAGGAAATTCTGCAGGATGCGGCGCAGCAGCGCTTCATCGCTGACCACCACCGCATCGGTATCGACCCAGTCCACCACCAGGCCACGTGACTGCGCGGCGATGCCGAATTCGCGCGCCAGTGTCTGCAGCAGCGGCCCGAGCCGGAACGCCTGCACACGGGTCGGCAGGCTGCCCGATTCCAGCCGCGCGATATCCAGCAGACTGTTGAGGATCGCATCCTGCGCGGCCAATGCAGCGTCGATGTGATCGCTGGTCTGCTGCTGCGCCGGGTCGCTCAGCTTGCCGCGCAGCACCGAGACGAACATGCGTGCTGCGTTGAGTGGTTGCAGCAGGTCGTGCACGGCCGAGGCGACGAAGCGGGTCTTGTAGCGGTTGGCCTGTTCGGCCTCGCGGCGTGCTTCGTCCAGGTCGTGGGTACGTTCGGCGATGCGGTGTTCCAGTGCATCGGCCAGCGAGCGCAGTTCGCGTGCAGCATTCTTGTAGCTGGTGATGTCGGCGTAGCTGGTGACGAAACCGCCGTCGGGCAGCGGGTTGCCGCGGATCTCCAGCACCGTACCGTCGTCCTTCTCACTTTCGCGCATGTGCGGACGGCCGCTGCGCAGGTGGTTGAGGCGACGCTCGATGGCCTCGTCGACCGGGCCGGGACCGAGCAGGCCACGGCGTGCGTTGAAGCGGAACAGTTCCTCGATGGGCCGCCCCACGCGCACCAGGTCCAGCGGGAAACGGAACAGTTCCAGGTAGCGCGAATTCCATGCGACCAGACGCAGGTCCCGGTCGATCACCACCACGCCCTGCGGCAGGTGTTCAAGGCTGCGGCTTAGGCCGCTGTCGGCATCGGTGGCGGCCTGCAGCAGGCCATCCTGTGCGGTGCGCAGTTCCTGTGCATGCTGCTTGAGCAGGGTTTCCAGCTCGCGGCGGCTGCGCAGGCGATGCTTGGCCAGGCGCCGGCGCTGCTGCACGAACAGCACCAGGAAGCCCAGCGCCAGCCACGCAGCACCTCCGGTAAGCGCGGCCGCACGGCCGGCGGCGGTGGCGGCACTGGCGTCGTGCAGCAGGTGCAGGTTCCAGTCTTCGGCCGGCAGCGCAAGGCTCTGCCACAGCATCGGCTGCGGCAATGCCGGATCCAGCAGGCGCACCATGCGGCCGCCATCGGCCAGTACATCCTCGGTACGTGCGCGCAGTGGCTGCAGGGTGCGATCGGCGTACTGGCGGGCGTCCAGCATTTCGCGGCGCTCATCGGCGCCCAGCGGTCGCAGCAGGCGGTAGCGCCAGCTGTCACGGTTGGCCAGGAACACCACGTCGTGGTCGTCACTGGCCAGCACCACGTCAGGGCTGCTCAGCCACTCCTGCTCCAGTGCCGACAGCTCGACCTTGATCACCACCACGCCGAGCCGCTTGCCGTCTTCCTCGATGGCCTGCGACAGGTAGTAGCCGGGCACACCGGTGGTCATGCCGATGCCGTAGAAGCGGCCGCGGCCCTGGGCCAGCGCCTGGCGGTAATAGGGACGATAGCTGTAGTTCTCACCGACGTTGGTGGTCGGCTGGTCCCAGTTGCTCGCCGCCACCGCCACGCCATCGTGACCGACCAGGGTCAGGGTCGAGGCACGGGTGACTTCATTGGCGCGTTGCAGCTTGAGGTTCAGCCGCTGCCGTTCGGTGGGCGAGGGCTGCACACGCAGGGCGTGCAGAAGATCCGGATCCAGTGCCAGTACCTGCGGCAGCGTGCCGAAGCGGTCGATGCGCTGCTGCAGGCCCTGGCCATACAACTGCAGCTGGCGTTGTACCTGGCTGCTTTCCTCACCGAGGGCGCGCCGCCAGGCGTAGTGGCCGGCGGCGACCGCACACAGCACGGTGCCGCCGACCATCACCGCGATGGTCAGCAACAGCATCCGGTGGCGGCTGAGCCAGTACATGGCGGCAGTCTACGCAGGGCCGGCGGGCGTGGCGTACACGCCCGCCGGGATCTGACGTGGAAGGGGTCAGAAGTGCATCTGCGCGCGCAGTTCGAAGATCTCCGGCGTGCTGTGCACGCCGCGACGGCTGGCGTCGACCTTGACGTAGTTGGCCTGGAACTTGAAGTGGCTGGTCAGGTACCAGTTCGCACCCAGAGTGAGGTCGTGCTGGCGGCCGCCGAGGATGCTGCCATCGTCGAGGTCCATGCGGCTGTAACGGGCCACCAGTTCCACCGCGCCGTAGTCGTGCGCCGGCTTGATGTTGGCCACCGCACCGGCGTTGTACGGGCGCGATTCGCCGGTCAGCACCCAGCTCGCCATCGCGTACTGGCCGCTGCCGGTGTAGTCGGGCTTGCCGTCATGGCGGGTGACCGTGGCGCGCAGGGCTTCGGCCTGCACCGAGAACGGGCCGCGGATCCAGATGCCTTCCAGGCCGGTGCGGCGGATCTGGTCGGCGGTGACCAGCGCGCCGGAATCGACATAGCGGATGTCGGTCAGGCCGGCTTCCGGACGTGCGCGCAGGCGCGCGCTGGCCTCGTGGTGCACGTCGCGGCCATCGCTGTAACCGCGCGGATTTTCCTGCGAGTAGGCCAGGCCCAGGTGGATCACGTCACCCGGCGCCTTCACCGGGGTCCACACCGCACGCACGGCCTGGGTGGTGCCCGGGTTGTCACCCTGCAGGTCCTTGCCGCCATAGGCGCCGGCCTGCAGCAGGTACTGCGGGCGCTCCAGCACCCATTCCACACCCGTGCGGCGGCCGGCGTAGAAGGCCTGCACCGGCAGTGCGGTTTCCAGGAAGCTGCCGGCGCGCGAGGACGTGTTCGCGTCCAGGCCGACCGGGGTCTTCATGTAGCCGAAGCGGAAGCGGCCGATGTCGCGGCCGAAGAAGGCCTTGCTTTCGAAGCGCACGAACACGTCCAGCCAGGTATCGGACTGGAAGTCGTAATAGACCATCGCGTCGTAGACGCCCTTCTTCTTCAGCGTCGCACCGAACTCCTTGCGGCGCACGGCGTCGTCGTCCTCAAGGCCACTGCCCGAGGAGAAATCGTTGTAGTCGTAGGCGATGTTGGCGGTAGCGGCCAGCTCGGTGCCGTCGCCGAAGGCGTACTTGGTCGGCCAGTTGTCGAAATCGGCAGCCGAAGCGAAGGCGGGAAGCGCGGCCAGCGACAGGGCCAGCAAGGTGGGAATCGGGCGCATGTTGGGTGCGGCTCTCTCAGATTGCGTGTGGACAGGACAACAACGGCCGCAAGGGCCGGAACTTTCGCAATGACGCGCCCGGCCGTTCAGCTCGGGCCACCGGCCTCCCCGTGATCGGGCGGTGCGGCGCCAGTGTAGGCACCGCGGCCACCTGAACCGGGGGGCTAGTACCAATAGGTTATCTGCGCCAGCGTGCCCGACGCGTACAAAGGCGTCCATTGGTCGCACCCCCTGCGCGTGCTGCACAGGGCCTGCGGTCAGTTTCCACGGTAACGGTTCCCGTGCAGTCCCGGGGCCGTACGTGCCTGAAAATGCCCCTTCCGGAGTCCGCCATGCACATCCCGACCGCAGCACCGGTGCCTGCAAAGCCGTTGCCGATCTATCGCCAGCTGTACTTCCAGGTGATCGTGGCGATCGTCCTGGGCGCCATCCTCGGCCACTACGAACCGTTGATCGGCGAGAAGATGAAGCCGCTCGGCGATGCCTTCATCAACCTGGTGAAGATGATCATCGCACCGGTGATCTTCCTGACCATCGTCACCGGCATCGCCGGCATGACCCACCTGCGCACGGTGGGCCGCGTATTCGCCAAGGCGATGGCGTACTTCCTGTTCTTCTCCACGCTGGCGCTGATCGTCGGCATGATCGTGGCGCACGTGGTGCAGCCCGGCGCCGGCATGAACATCAATCCGGCCGAGCTGGACCAGACCGCGGTGCACAGCTACGTCGAGAAGTCGCATGACCTGACCCTGGTCGGCTTCCTGATGGACATCATCCCGAAGACGCTGCTCAGCGCGTTCGTCGATGGCAACATCCTGCAGGTGCTGTTCGTGGCCGTGCTGTTCGGCATCGCGCTGGCATCGGTGGGCGAGAAGGGCAAGCCGATCGTGAACTTCCTGGAGGCGCTGGTCGCCCCGGTGTTCAAGCTGGTGCACATCCTGATGAAGGCCGCGCCGATCGGTGCCTTCGGCGCAATCGCCTTCACCATCGGCAAGTACGGCGTTGGCTCGCTGATCAACCTGGCCTGGCTGGTGGGTTCGTTCTACCTCACCGCCTTCCTGTTCGTGGCGGTCATCCTGGGCCTGGTCTGCCGCCTGTGCGGCTTCTCGGTGTTCAAGCTGGCGCGCTACCTGAAGGCCGAACTGCTGCTGGTGCTGGGCACCTCCTCGTCGGAGTCGGCGCTGCCGTCGCTGATGGAGAAGATGGAACGCGCCGGCTGCAGCAAGTCGGTGGTGGGCCTGGTGGTCCCGACCGGCTACTCGTTCAACCTGGACGGCACCAACATCTACATGACCCTGGCCGCGCTGTTCATCGCCCAGGCCACCAACACCGAACTGACCCTGGGCCATCAGATTGCCCTGCTGCTGGTCGCCATGCTCAGCTCCAAGGGCGCGGCCGGCGTCACCGGCGCCGGCTTCATCACCCTGGCCGCCACCCTGGCCGTGGTGCCGGAGGTGCCGGTGGCCGGCATGGCGCTGATCCTGGGCGTGGACCGCTTCATGAGCGAATGCCGCTCGCTGACCAACTTCATCGGCAATGCCGTGGCCACCGTGGTGGTCTCGCGCTGGGAGGGGGCGCTGGACCGCAACCGCCTGAAGCTGGCGCTGGATGGCCGCGAAAGCGAACTGCCGCCGCTGATCGATGCCGTGCCCGAGGCGCTGCCGGCCAGGGGCTGATCCAGGTGTGTGGTACCGCGGGGCCGATCACGACAGTGGTACGGCCCCGCGGCGTTTCAAGGCGTCCCATGGCTGTCATGGGACGCACCGAAGCTGGTGTCGCGGTACCGTCGCATACGGCACGGAATTGTGCGGTCGCAGCATGCCTGCGACAGGATAGCGACAGGTCCAGACGCTCCAACGGGGGTATCATCCCCTGTCCCTTCTGCCCATTCATGTAACCCACATCGATGTCCAACGAAGATTTCAAACAGGCCGCCCTCGATTACCACCGGATGTCCCCGCCGGGAAAGATCAAGGTTTCCGCTACCAAGCCCATGCTGACCCAGCGCGACCTGTCGCTGGCGTATTCGCCGGGCGTGGCGTACGCCTGTGAAGCGATCAAGGCCGACCCGCAGCAGGCCAGCGAGCTGACCGCCCGCGGCAACCTGGTGGCGGTGATCTCCAACGGCACCGCGGTGCTGGGCCTGGGCAACATCGGCGCGCTGGCCGGCAAGCCGGTGATGGAAGGCAAGGGTGTGCTGTTCCAGAAGTTCGCCGGCATCGATGTGTTCGACATCGAAGTGGATGAAACCGACCCGGACAAGCTGGTCGACATCATCGCCTCGCTGGAGCCGACCTTCGGCGGCATCAACCTGGAAGACATCAAGGCACCGGAATGCTTCGTGGTCGAGCGCAAGCTGCGCGAGCGCATGAAGATCCCGGTGTTCCATGACGACCAGCACGGCACGGCGATCATCGTCGGCGCAGCGGTGCTCAACGCCATGGCGATCACCGGCAAGAAGATCGAGGAAGTGAAGCTGGCGACCACGGGCATGGGCGCGGCCGGCATTTCCTGCGTGAACATGCTGGTGCAGCTGGGCCTGAAGCCGGAGAACATCCTGGCCTTCGACCGCGAGGGCGTGATCCACACCGGTCGTACCGACCTGGACCCGGAAAAGCAGCGCTATGCGCGCGACACCGACAAGCGCACCCTGGCCGAGATCGTCGACGGCGCGGACATCTTCCTGGGCCTGTCGGCGCCGGGCATCCTGACTGCCGACATGGTCAAGACCATGGCGCCGGATCCGGTGATCTTCGCGCTGGCCAACCCGACTCCGGAAATCATGCCGGAGCTGGCGCGCGCCGCCCGTCCGGACGCGATCATCGGCACCGGCCGTTCGGACTACCCGAACCAGGTCAACAACGTGCTGTGCTTCCCGTACCTGTTCCGTGGTGCGCTGGACGTGGGCGCGACCGCGATCAACGAGGAAATGAAGATCGCCTGCGTGCGCGCCATCGCGGCGCTGGCGCGTCGTGCGGCCACCGACATGGGTTCGGCCTATGGCGGCGAGACCCCGAGCTTCGGTCGTGAATACCTGATCCCGCGCCCGTTCGACCGCCGCCTGCTGGTGGAGCTGTCGGCCGCCGTGGCCCAGGCCGCGATGGACTCGGGCGTGGCCTCGCGCCCGATCGACGACATGGGCGCTTACCGCGACAAGCTGGCCCAGTTCGTCTACCGCACCAGCCTGATGATGAAGCCGGTCTACGACCGCGCGCGCAGCGACAAGCAGCGCGTTGTGTATGCCGAGGGCGAAGAGGAAGTGGTGCTGCAGGCGGTGCAGAACGTGGTCGATGACGGCCTGGCGCACCCGATCCTGATCGGCCGCCCGGAAGTGATCGAGTCGCGCATCGAGCGCCTCGGCCTGCGCCTGAAGATCGGCGAGAACGTTGAAGTCACCAACATCAACGACGACCCGCGCTTCAACGAATACTGGCAGTACTACCACGGCCTGACCGGCCGTCGTGGCGTGACCGTGGCCGCGGCGAAGAACCTGATGCGTTCGCGCCCGACCCTGATCGCTGCAGTGATGGTGGCCCGTGGCGAAGCCGATGCGATGCTGACCGGCATCGTCGGCCGTTTCCACAAGAAGCTGGGCTACGTGCGCAGCGTGCTGCCGCTGGAGCCGAAGGTCACCTCGACCTCGGCGATGACCGGCGTGATCAACCAGCAGGGCGTGTTCTTCTTCGTCGATACCCACGTGCAGGAAGACCCGACCGCCGAGCAGCTGTGCGAAGCGACCCTGCAGGCGGCCTACCGCATGAAGCTGTTCGGCATCGAGCCGAAGGTGGCGCTGCTGTCGCACTCCAACTTCGGCAGCCACGATTCGAAGGACGCGCTGAAGATGCGCCAGGTGCGCGAGCTGCTGCTCAAGCGCAACCCGCGTCTGAACGTGGACGGCGAAATGCAGGGTGACACCGCATGGGACGAAGCGCTGCGCCAGAAGCTGCTGCCGGGCTCGACCCTGCAGGGTCGCGCCAACTTGTTCGTGCTGCCGAACCTGGAAGCGGCCAACATCGCCTACAACCTGGTGCGTGTGTTCACCGACGGCGTGGCGATCGGCCCGATCCTGATGGGCGTGAACAAGCCGGTGCATATCCTGACCACCAGCGCGACCTCGCGCAGGATCCTGAACATGACCGCCATTGCGGCGGTGGATGCGCAGATCCGCAAGCAGCTGGAAGCGGAAAAGAAGGCGTAAGCCTTCTTTCCGATTCCAGCTGCAGAAGCGCGCCCCCCGGGCGCGTTTCTGTTTCCGCAAAGCGGAAACGGGTAGTGCCGGCCGCTGGCCAGCAACCGCAATCATGTCCACCACTACCGCAGCCGGCCAGCGGCCGGCTCTACCGCCCGCCGGCCTGTGCCACACGCGCTACGCCGCCCGGTCATGTCCCTGCAACGCCGTTGCGGCCCAATACGCCCACGCGGCCCGGCCGTGGGAAGGGACCGGACCGGCCTTCCCACCCTGGGCCCGACCAACTTTTCATGGGCGAGGGTGTCATGCGCAATCGAGTGACGCGGCGGTACTTTCAGCAGCTGTTCGCGCTCTACGCCGGCTTCGTGCGGTCGCGCTGAGGCAGCGATGTGGTAGCGCCGGGCCATGCCCGGCGAGCGCGCAGCGTGGCGAATCAGGCATTTCGCCGGGTGTGGCCTGGCGCTACTGAGCGAACGTGGCAACCAAGGTGTGCCGCAGTGGTAGCTATTGAGCTACCGAAATATCTCCGATGGTCACCCTTCCTCCGCCACCATATCCCCGGCTACATTGCAGGCCTTGCCGCAGTAGAATTTCCCAACCGACGCTGCGATTGCTGTGCCACCCAGGCACGCGACCACGATCATCAGCCAGCGATTGCGTTTCGACTTTCCTTTCATTTCATTTCTCCTTTTCTTCGATTCGATATCTCGATATGCCATCGGTTCGATTCCCGTTGCTGGTCCGGTGAGAGTTGGCTCCAGAGCCGCTCGGCATAGCGAAGCCCCTTGCCGCCACTGGCCTGGCTGAATGCGCGCGCATAGGCGTGTGCGCGTGCTGCATCGCGAGGCACATGCAGGCCATCCTCAAAGGTGGCCGCAAGAAGCATCAGGGCATTGCTGTCACCCGAGTCCGCGGCTTCGTTGAGGAATCTCACTGTCGCTTCCTTGAATCGCTTGACGAGCTCTTCATCGAACATGGAGTGCTCATCGTCGAACTGATGAGACGCCAGTCCCGAGAACATCAATTTCGCAGTGGAGTCGCCGTCTGACGCCGCGTAGTAGGCGAGGTCATAGATGGAGTGTTCTGATTCAAGAGCGGAGCAGTCTGAGTCACCCAGAACGTTTTCCCGGAACTCACGCTGCTGGTCGGGAGTCAGTCCCGTCGGAATGTCTGTTCCCGCCAAGCTTGCGGCGTTTGTGCAACGCGCTATGTCCTGCGCCAGCAGAAGGGCCTGCTGGGGCGACAACGTTCGGCGAATTGCAATCAACTGAGTCCCGGCGGCGGCAACGCTTGCGGCCTGCGTCGTCTCGATCGCAGCATCTTTTCCGTTGATACGAACCCGTACGGTCTGCTGCTCTTGGGGGGGCAACAGCGAGAACGCTCGGCGTGTTGCTTCTCGTCCAGATCGCGGTCGTGATCAGTGCAATGGCTGCTCCTGTCACCAGCACAACGACCGCTTTGCGCCTACCGACCTTGGTTCTGATTTTCATGCAAGCAAGGTTAGCGACCCTCGCTCAGTCACGATGTCGGTTGCTGCCGCGTGCTGTTGTGAACAGGCGCCTATCCGACTTGTCGGATTACTCCGCGTGAGATCGTAATGAGATCCCGTTGGGCAGGTCATGCCGGGCCATGCCAGGCGGGCGCGCAGCGCGGCGAAACAGGCGTTTCGCCGGGCAAGCCACGGTGCTACCTGCGGTCAGCGCTTGCCGCGCCGTGCCGGCGCCGGTGCATCCGAACGCGGCTTGGCGTACTGCGCCCACAGCGCCGGCAGTGCCTTGCCGGTGTGCTTCTGCCACAGCGCCGGTGCATAGCGGCCGTCGCGCAGGGCCTTGTCCAGTGCCAGCACCAGGCCGGGATGTTCCGCCTCCGCCCACTTCAGGAACGCACCGGTCACCCGGTAGCCGCTGTCGACGTTCTGCCCCTTCTCGACCTTCACCGGCAATGCCCAGCCAGCGGCGGCGTTGTCCATGCCGTAGCGGTCGCGCGCGTAGTCGGCGATGCCTTCCACCAGCCAGCCCGGTACCCGTGCATCGCCGTAGCCGGGATACCCCTGCACGATGTGCATCGCCTCGTGGGTGACCAGGTCGATGTCGTTCGGATGCTGCGCCAGCCAACCCGGATTGATGGTGATCGTCGCTGCCTGGTCCTTGTCGCCGACGAAGGCGATGCCGGTGTAGGCCGGATCGATCACGATGCGCACCATTGACGGCGCAGCGGGATGGAAGTCCGCACGTTCGCGCAGGTACGCGAAGAAGAACGTATCGATCACCCGCTTGCGCTGCGGTGCGGCCAGGGCGCCACGGGCGTCCTGGTAGTTCAGCGTCACGCCGTCGCGGGTCAGCTGCGTATCGAACGCCTGGGTCTGGCCGAAGCTTGAGAAGGACAGGGCAACAAGGGCCAGAGGCAGTAGACGGAAGCGCATGCAGCTCATTGTACGGTGCCGGCCGCCAGCAGTTCGATCTCCGCCAGCGGCAGCCGTGCCGGTGCCGCCAGGCGCAGGCGGTACTCGCTGTAACGACCGGGTTTGGCGATGCGGAACGGACGGGTCTGGCGGGCGGATTCGAAGTCTTCGCCGCTGCGCTGGTCGAGCACGGCCCAGCTGCCGCCACCGTTGCGCGCCTCCAGCGTCCACTCACCGCCCTGGATGCGGCCGTCACCGCTGGTCAGCGTGTACATCGTCGGGGTGCCCTCGGCCAGGCCGGTCAGCGAGATGGTTGCACCGGCGCCCAGACCCACCGTGGTGCCGGCATCGTCATCGACCAGCGCGGGCAGGGCACGGCCATCGGCCAGCGTCGCCTTCGCGCCGCTGCCGAGCAGGTCGTGCAGCAGCTGCGGGTGCTGGCCGCGCGCGGTCAACGAGCGCGGCACATCGTCCACGCCGCTGCCCCAGCGCGAGGGGCGGGGTCCCATCACGAAGTCGAGGGTCGCGCCCTTGGCGATCAGGTCGTGCGGCACCCAGGTCTTCGTCCACGGCGTACCGTTGATCTTCAGCGACTGCACGTAGACGTTCTCACGCGAGTTGTTGGCCGCGTTCACGGTCAGCACCGCGCCACCCTGCAGCTCCACCCGTGCATGCTCGAATGCCGGCGAGCCGATCACGTACTCCGGGGCGCCCATGCGCAGCGGGTACAGGCCCAGCGAGGCCAGTACGTACCATGCCGAGGTTTCACCGTTGTCCTCATCGCCCGGGTAGCCCTGGCCGATCTCGCTGCCGACGTACAACCGCGACAGGATCTCGCGCACGTGCTGCTGGGTCTTCCACGGCTGCCCGGCGTACAGGTACATCCACGGAATGTGGTGCGCCGGCTGGTTGCTGTGCGCATACATGCCCATGCGCACGTCGCGCGCTTCGGTCATCTCGTGGATGGTGCCGCCGTAGGAGCCGGCCAGTGCCGGGTCCGCGGTTTCCGGCGTGGCGAAGAAGGTATCCAGCTTCGCCGCCAGCTTTTCGCGGCCGCCATACAACGCGGCCAGGCCTTCGCCGTCATGGGCGGCGGTGAAGGCGAAGGTCCAGCCATTGGATTCGGTGTAGTCGTGGCCCCACACGCGCGGATCGTAGGCCTTTGCGTCCACGCGCCAGCGACCATCGGCCTTGCGGCCCTGGAAGAAGCCTGCCGCCGGATCGAACATCGTCGCGTAACTGGCGGCGCGATGGCGGAAGTAGTCGGCCTCGGTGCTGTAGCGCTCGCGTGCGGCGGGCGCGGTCGCGCGCTTGGCCAGGGCATCGGCCATGTTGGCGATGCCAAAGTCATTGAGTGCGCCTTCCATCGTCCACGACATGCCTTCGTGCACGTCGGCACTGGCATAGCCGCGGAAGGTCGAACGGTTCATGCCCTTGCGGCCGACATGGCGGTCCGGCGGCACCACGGTCGCGTTCTTCAGCGCGGCGGCATAGGCCTCGGCCGGATCGAACCCGCCGATGCCCTTCAGCCATGCGTCGGCGAAGGCCACATCGGAGCTGGTGCCGACCATCAGATCGGCGTAGCCCGGCGACGACCAGCGTGCAATCCAGCCGCCGGCGCGGTACTGCTCGATGAAGCCCTGCACCAGCTGCCCGGCATCGTCGGGCGTGAACAGCGCATAGGCCGGCCAGGTGGTGCGGAAGGTGTCCCAGAAGCCGTTGTTGACGAATACCTTGCCGTCGCGCACGGCGGCATAGCTGCGGGTCGCGCTGCCCTCGGTGTTGTCATCGCTGGCGCTGGCCTGGTTGGCGTAGCGCCACTCCGGTGCGGCGGCGCTGCCCACGTTCTCATGGCCGGAATTGGGGTACAGGAACAGCCGGTACAGGCTGGAGTACAGCGTGGTCTTCTGGTCGTCGCTGGCATCGCCGATGTCGAAACGGGCCAGGCGCGCATCCCATGCATCCTGCGCACGGCCGGCCACGCTTTCCAGTGTATCGGCGGCGGCCATTTCCAGGGCCAGGTTGTGCCGTGCCTGCTCCACCGAGATCAGCGAGGTGGCGATGCGCATGGTCACCCGCCGGTCGCTGCCGGCATCGAATTTGATGTAACCGGTCGGTCGGCCGGTGTTGAGGCGCCCACTGCTGCGCCACGGCCTGTCGAAGCTGGCCACCACGTACATGCGACTGGCGCCGTTGGACAGCCCGCTGCGCGTATCGGTGTAGCCGGACAGTGTCTGCGTGGCAGCGTCCAGGGTCAGGCCACCGCGTGCATCGACATTGTCGAACAGCAGGTTGGCGTCGCCGCCCTCGGGGAACTCGAAGCGGAACAGCGCGGCATGATCGGTCGGCGCGATGGCGGCCGCGATGCCGTTGTCGAAGCGCACGTCGTAGCGATACGGGCGCGCGCTTTCATGGCTGCGCTCGAATGACAGCGCGCGCTTGCGACGGTCGGCCTCCGGCACGCCACGGCTGGCCGAGGGCATCACCTGGAAGGTCTGGCGGTCGCCCATCCACGGGCTGGGCTGATGGCTCAGCGCAAGCGCCTGCAGCTGCGGGCGGTTCTGTGCGTCGTTCTGTTCGTTCCAGCGGTACAGCCAGTTCAGTGCGCCAGCATCGGTCACCGGGGTCCAGAAGTTGAATCCGTGCGGTACCGCGGTGGCCGGGAAATTGTTGCCGCGCGAGAAGGTGCCGTTGGCCTGGGTGCCACGGGTGGTCAGCACCCAGTCGGAGACGCGCGCTGGCTGCTGACGTGGCACTGTGTCCAGGCGCACGTCATCGATCCAGCCCGAGACCGGTGCACCGTCGGCACTGGCCACGTCCAGTTCGATCGCCACCACTCGGCGGCCCTTCAGCGCGGGCACGTCGCCCAGCCGCACCGCCTTGCGCGCCCACTGCTGCGGATACAGCGTCTTCGAATCGCCCTGCGCGCGCGCACCGATGGCCACGCCATGCTGGTCGCGTGCAGCGCTGGCCGAAACGCGGCTGCCATCGTCCAGCAGCAGGTCCAGTGACACATAGGTCGAGGCCACGGTGTCCTTGCCGACGATCTCCGGCAGCACCAGCCACGACAGGGTGGTATCGGCCTCGATCGGCAGGTCGGTCTTGAACAGCTCGCGTCGCGCGCTGCCGCCTTCGCTGCTGTAGCGCAGTGCATGCAGGCCGCTGTAGCCCGCATTGCGCTTGGCGGCGTAAGGCGCCGCAGGGCCGTTGCCGATCGTGACCTGCAGTGCGCCTGCGGCCGGTGCCGGAGCCGGCTGGCCCGGTTCGAACGAGGTCTGCAGTCCCTGTGCCAGCACCGGCATCGCGGTAGTCGCACAGGCCAGGGCCAGGGCGAGCGGAAGCAGGGCGCGGCGTGGATCGGACAGGGTCATGCAAGGGTCTCCCGGAAGGGCAGGCGGCGGGCAGAACCCGCATCGGCGGACACCACGGACAGCATCGCTCCGCCCGCCGGGATGGCAGTGGAAGAAGCGATACCGGTCCGGTGGGGGCGGGCCATGCGATCGGGTCGGATTGGAGTGGGCCGGTTTACGACCTGGCCCGATCCTGCAACAGCCGTGGCAACCTGACAAGTGCCATTTAGTTCGATCCAAATGCGGGAAATATCGTTGTCGGTGGATTTTCGGCGTGAACCTGCAGGATCGATCGGGAATTTCCGCCGGCACCCCGTCCCGAGGTGGCATGCAAGGCCGCAGGGAATCGGCCCGGTACGCGCAAAGACCCGTTGCGGCGCAATGTCGGGGCGGCCCAGATGCTAGAATCACAGGCCTCGCAACCCGTTCATCGACATCCGCCATGAGCCATACCGCCACTGCGCCCGCCAACGCCGAGAAGCGCTACACCGTGCACCGCAGCGATCTGCCGCTGAGCTGCCCGACCCCGGAAATGGCGCTGTGGAACTCGCATCCGCGCGTGTACCTGCCGATCGAAGACGAGCCCAACGGCGAAGCGCAGTGCCCGTACTGCGGTTCCGTGTTCGTGCTGGCCGACTAAGCGGCCGCCCCTTCGATGCGCCGATTGACCGTGGTGCAGTTGCTGCCGGCGCTGCACTCCGGCGGTGTCGAGCGCTCGACCCTGGAAATTGCTGCGGCCCTGGTCGCTGCCGGCCATCGTGCGCTGGTGGTCTCCGCCGGTGGCCGCCTGGTGCAGCCGCTGCTCGATAGCGGTGCCGAGCACCTCACCCTTGATATCGGCCGCAAATCGCTGCTGACCCTGCGCCACCTGCCGACCCTGCGCCGCCTGTTCGCTGAAGTTGGCGCCGACATCGTGCATGCCCGTTCGCGGCTGCCGGCCTGGCTGGGCCTGTACGCGATCCGCGCGATGCCTGCCGCACAGCGCCCGCATTGGGTGACCACCGTGCACGGGTTGAACTCGCCCAGCCGCTACAGCGCGGTGATGACCAGCGGTGAACGCGTGATCTGCGTGTCCAACACCGTGCGCGACTACGTGCAGCGGCACTACCCGTCGGTTCCCGAAGCGAGGCTGCAGGTGATTCCGCGCGGCGTCGATGTCGCACAGTTTCCCCGCGTGGCCCGCGCCGACCGTCGGCCACGACTGGCGCTGGCAGCCGATTATCCGTGGCTGGCGCAGGTTGAGGGCCCGCTGCTGCTGCTGCCGGGGCGTGGCACCCGGCTGAAGGGGCATGCTCATGCGCTGCAGTTGCTGGCGGATGTACGCGCGGCCGGTGTGCCGGCACAGCTGTGGATGCTGGGCACCGATGAACCCGGCCGTGAAGTCTACGTGGCCGACCTGCGCCGGCAGGCGGCTGCTTTGGGCGTGACCGACGCCGTGCAGATCAGCACGCCGACCGCGCGTATCGCCCAGGCCTATGCGGCCAGCGATCTGGTGCTGCAGCTTTCGGACAAGCCCGAAGCGTTCGGCCGCACCGTGGTCGAAGCGTTGTCGGTCGGTCGCCCGGTACTGGGCTGGGACCATGGCGGCGTCGGCGAACTGCTGCAGCAGCTGCAGCCGGCCGGCGCCGTGCCGCTGGGCGATGCACGGGCGCTGGGTGAACGTGCGCTGGCCCTGCTGGCGCAGCCGCCGTCCTTGCCGACCCGCATCCCGTTTACCCTGCAGGCCATGCAGCGCGACACCCTCCGCCTCTATGCCGACCTCGCCGGCTGACCCCGCAACCCTCGTGCGCGAGGACCGCGCCGGGCGCTGGGCGCCCTGGTGGGTGCTGGCCTACGTGGCGCTGTGGCCGTTGCCGGGCGTCGCCGAAACCGTGCTGGGTCTTGGCGCGCTGTATGCCGCGGTGCGCATGATCATGCGCCGCCTGCAGCGCCGCCCGCACCTGCTGACACCCGCCGCGTGGGCGCTGACCTCGATCCTGTTCCTCGGTTACTGGCTGCCGCAGGCGTTCTCCGCCTTCGATGCGATCGATCCGGCGGCGTCGTGGACCAAGGCGGCCGCCGGCCTGCGCTACCTGCCCTTCATGTGGCTGGTGGCGATCGCCGTGGCCACGCCGGAACGCCGGCGGCTGACCTTCGGTGGCCTCGCATTGATTACCGCTGCGTGGACGCTGGATGCACTGGTGCAGGCGGTTGTGGGTACCAGTCCGTGGTTCTGGTCACTTGAGCAACTGAAGTTTGCAGTAAGCGGTCACGCGTTGTGCCCGGCCAGCGAGGCAGCATGGGTCGATCGCCTCAGTGGCGCGCTGGGGCCGTGCAACCTGAAGTTCGGCCAGGTGCTGGCCAGCCTTTCACCGTTCCTGTTGCTGCCGCTGGCGCGCCGCTTCGGCAATCCAGGGTGGGTCCTGGCTGCGGCGGCGCTGGGCTGCGTGCTGCTGCTGGCCGGCTCGCGCGCGTCGTGGATCACCTTCGCGCTGGTGCTGGCCTACAGCGGCGTGCGCCAGTTCGGCTGGAAGCGGTTGGTGCTGCTGGGGCTGGTCGCTGTCCTCGGAGCGGGTGTGCTGACCGCCAGCGTGCCGCAGCTGCGTGAGCGCTTCGCACGTACGGCGATGGCCTGGGAGGGGAGCGAACGCGGTGTCGACGAGGCGTTGTCGGGGCGCGCGCGGATCTGGGACGCCGCGGCCTGCATGATTGAAGAGCACCCGATCAACGGGGTCGGCGCGCGCGGTTTCCGCGATGCCTATCCGGCCTGCGTGTCTGGCGACGAACCGGCGGTGTGGGGCGATGCCCCGGCGTTGCATGCCCATCAGATCGTGCTGGAGATCCTGGCGGAAACCGGTGTGATCGGCCTTCTGCTGTGGTTGGCTGCGGTGGCCCAGGCCTGGCGGGCCTGGCGATACGCACCGGCCGCCGCCCGTGAGCGTGCGCGCCCGGCGATGCTGGCGCTGGCGGTCACCGTGTTCCCGCTTAACACGCACCTGGCCTTCTATTCCGCGTTCTGGGGTGGCCTGACCGTGCTGTTGGCCGCGTTGTTCGCCGGCAGCCTGTTGGCCCGCGAAACGGATGACACGCCGACGGTGGTGTGATCGTCCATCCACGCATGGCGTGGCTCTACTCCACGTACTGAACAAACGTCCCCATGGTGGATCCACGCCATGGCGTGCATGGGGCGGTCACCGAACGAACGTCGCCGTAGTAGATCCACGCCATGCGTGGATGGGGCTTTACCGACGCAAACACGCGCCAACCTCCACTAGCCGTGCCTCCGTGTGTATCGCACGCTGAGGCCATGGCCAGCCCAAGACTCCGCTACGGTCGTTACTCCTGCACCGGTAACGTCTATTCATTGACTACGGTAACCCTCGATCGTGAACCCTTCTTTGCCGATGCTTCCAACGTAGCGATTCTGGTTGAAGCACTGCGCTTCGTAGAGCGCAAGGGCGTGAGCCACAGCTTCACCTGGGTGGTGATGCCCGACCATCTGCACTGGTTGATGGAATTGCGCGGGGGAACCCTGGCCGAGTGCATGGCCCTGCTCAAATCACGCAGCAGCCGGCTGCTGAATCGGCGATTGGAGCGGCGAGGGTCGCTGTGGCAGCACGGTTACCACGATCACGCCGTACGCAGCGATGAATCCCTTCACGAGAAGGCGATGTACATCCTGGCCAATCCGGTCCGTGCGGGCTTGGCGTGCGTGATGGGGGAGTACCCGTACGCCTGGTGCCGCTGGCCGTTGTGAATCCCGGCACGGAATCGAAGAGCATCCACGCATGGCGTGGATCTACTTCAGAATGCCCCACGTCATTGAATCCACGCCATACGCGGATGAAGCCGCACAAGGCAGTAGATCCACGCCATGCGTGGATGAAGCCATCCCTCCCACCGCTACTTGTAGAAATCGCTCCGGCCGCCGGGCTGGCGCTTGAACCGCCGATGGATCCACAGGTACTGGTCCGGGGCTTCGCGCACCATCTCTTCGATGGCCTGGTTGACCCGCGTGGTATCGGCTTCCACATCCTCGCTGGGGAAATTCTCCAGCGGTGCGCCGATCTTCAGGAAGTACTTCCCGCCCTCGCGGCGGTGGAAGTACGGAATCACCGCGCAGCCGGTCATCCGCGCCAGCTGGTGGGTGGCGGTAATGGTGGATGCGGTATGGCCGAAGAACGGCACGAACACGGTGTCCTTGCCACGCATGTCCTGATCCGGCGCATACCAGAGGAAGCCGCCCTTCTTCAGGTGGCGCACGGTCGCGCGGATGTCCTCGTTGGCGAACATCGCCTTGGCATAACGCAGGCGGCCGAACTTCACCGCCCATTCGTACACCGGGTTCTTGTGCTTGCGGTACATGCCTGAAAGATCGACGTAGTCGCACAGCAGGCGGCCGCACATCTCCAGGGTCATGAAGTGGCCGGACACCAGCAGCACGCCGCGGCCTTCGGCCTGCATCTGCCGCAGATGCTCGAGGCCTTCGATCTTCACCTGCGGGCGGATGCGGTCGATGCTGCCCCACCAGGCGCGGATGCACTCGAGCACGCCCACGCCCAGCGCGTCGAAGCTGTCGCGCACCAGGCGCTGGCGCCAGGCTTCGTCCTTCTCCGGGAAGCACAGCTGCAGGTTGACCTCGGCGGCGCGACGGCGGCTGCCGAGCAGGCGCCAGCTGATCCAGCCGACGCCCCGGCCGAGCGCACGCTGCAGCATCCACGGCAGGCGGGCGATGGCGAAGGCGCCGAGCATGGCGGCGAACATCGGCCAGTTGCGGGGATCGCGCAGCGACGGGCGGACGGCGGTGGTGGCATCTGACATGGCGCCATTCTACCAACCCGGCTGCGTGTCTTTCCCGGGGGGCTCCCGTATCCTTGCCGCATGCGTAAAGACCCTGTCGAATGGATCCTGCGCGGCCTGTACTCGGCCGTGCTCTACATCCTGCTGCCGATCACCGTGTACCACCTGGTCTGGCGCGGTTTCCGGGTCCGTGAATACTTCCGGCGCTGGGACGAGCGTTATGCCTCGTATCCGCAGCCGACCGGCCAGCCGCGGGTCTGGCTGCACGCGGTCTCGGTGGGCGAGGTCAATGCCGCCGCGCCGCTGGTGAATGCCCTGCGCCAGCAGCGTCCGGACATCCGCTGGGTCATCACCACCATCACCCCGACCGGTTCGGAGCGCGTGCGCGCGCTGTGGGGAGACGCGCTGGACCATGTCTATCTGCCGTACGACGTACCGGGCAGTGTCAACCGCTTCCTCGGCCATTTCCAGCCCAGCCTGGCACTGATCCTGGAAACCGAGCTGTGGCCGAACATGCTGTTCGGCTGCCGCGACCGTCGCATCCCGGTCTACATCCTCAACGCCCGCCTGTCCGCGCGTTCGCTGCGCGGTTACCGGGTGCTGGCGGCGCTGATCCGCCGTGCGCTGCGCACGGTCACCTGCGTGGCCGCGCAGTCGCAGGACGACGCCGAGCGCTTCGTGCAGCTGGGTGCTGCGCGTGAACAGGTGCAGGCGCTGGGCAACCTCAAGTTCGATATCGCCACGCCGGATGTGCAGGGCTTCGTCGAGCAGTTCCACGCCTGCGTGCCCGCCGGGCGCCCGGTGTGGATCGCGGCCAGTACCCACGATGGTGAGGAGCAGGCGGTGATCGACCTGCATCGGCGCCTGCGCCAGCAGCACCCCGACCTGTTGTTGCTGTGGGCGCCGCGGCACCCCGAGCGCTTCCCGAAGGTGGAGGCGCTGGCGCGCGAGCAGGGCTGGAACGTGACGACCCGTCGCGCGAAGCAATGGCCGGAGGCCGGCACGGATGTATTCGTCATCGACACCCTGGGTGAGCTGATGCCGTTCTATGCCTGCGCGCAGGTCGCTTTCGTCGGCGGCAGCCTGCAGCCGATTGGTGGCCACAATCTGCTGGAACCGGCGGCGATGGGCACTGCCGCTGTGACCGGTCCGCACCTGCACAACTTCGCCGAGATCTCACGGCGCATGCGTGAGGCCGGTGCCTTGCTGATCGGCGAGGACGTGCAGGCGGTAGGTGACCTGCTGCAGCACCTGCTGGGCGACGCAGCGGCGCGCGAGGACATGGCCCGTGCTGGATGCACGCTGGTCAGCAATGGCCGCGGTGCCCTGCAGCGCACGTTGGCGCTGGTCGCGCCACATCTGCCGCCGCCGCGCAGCTGAGCCGGGCAGCAACACCGCCAGGGCGGACACTACGTGGACCGACTGACGTGATCGACTGCATCAATTCTGCTTAGCAACCGGATTCCTGTCGCAGCAGGACCGGATGCGTGGCTGCGAACGTGTTTGTGGTCACATCGCGATGCGCACGGTACGGATTCTGATACCGCCCTTTGGCGCAGGCTGCCAGCCTGCTGTCGACCGCGCATGGGCGGAATCAAGAGGGCTTGCGATGGACAGCGACAACCGCCGTGGCCGGCACGCGCTGCTGGGAATGGATCACTTCGCGTTGGTGGCGTTGACCCTGTTGCTGGGGGGCAGCGTGATCGCCCTGGTCGGCCAGTACACCGCCGCCCAGGCCGGCCCGGCCATCGTACTGAGTCTGCTGCTGGCCGCACTGGGCACAGCGCCGATGCTGTATTGCCTGCACGTGCTGAACCAGCAGCAGCCGGAAGCCGATGGCCTGTACGGCCCGCTGCGGGCCGCTTGGGGCCCGGCAGTCGCGCGCCTGCTGGGTGCTGTGCTGCTGCTGGAGCTGGTGGTGACCAGCGCCGGCGTGGCGCAGTCCATGGCGGGCCACGCGCGTGCGGTGTTTGCCAGTCGCGGTATTGAAACCGGCAGCGCATTGCCGGATCCGGTGATGGCCGTCACCAGCCTGCTGGTGCTGGGTGCGTTCGTGTTGCTGCCTCCGCGTCGCATCGCGCTGATGGTCTGCGTGCTGTTGACGGCAAAGATCGGTGTAGGGCTGTTGCTGCTGGCGCTGGCGGTCCGCCATGTGCACTACGCGAACTGGATTCCGTGGCTGCCGGACGCCACCGCGCCCTATCGGTTCGGACCTGGCGGTGTGCTGGCGGCAAGCGTGCCCTTGCTGGCGGTGTTTGCCAGTGTGGGTCTGGCATTGGGGTTTCCTGGGCGTGGCCCGCAGGTGCGTGCGCAGTCACCAGGGCTGCTGGCGGCCGCGCTGCTGCTGGCAATGCTGCTGCTGATCGTGCTGGCGGCGTTGCAGGCCGGCCTGGTCGAGTTCCCGGCATTGGCCAGTACGCGGCCGTTGTCGGTGGCATTGCAGGGCCATCCGCAGTTGCAGTGGCTGCTGCCGTTGCTGCCGCTGGCGGGCATGGCCGGGTTGGCAGCACTGCTGCTGGTGCTGTTGTCGTTGGCCACACATCTGGCAGCGCAGCTCTGGCCTGTGGCCGCGGATGAAGCGCCCGGGTTCCGGACGCGGCTGATACCGGTCACCGTGGTGCTGGCGGCGCTGCTGGCGTTGGGAACACCCGTCGATGCATTGCCGGTGCTGCCGGGCCCGGCCACCCTGCTGGTGATGGCGGCTTTGTGCCTGGCAGCACTGCGTGTGCGCGCGCCTATGCCGGGGGCTGCGATGGTGCTTGCGCCCCTGGCCGCGGCGCTGTGCGTGCTGGCCGCAGTGGAGCGGGCAGGCGCGTGGCCGGGCTGACGGCCGGCGGATCTGCGCCATGCCTGGGTGGGGCCGTACGCGCTGCCCACAAAAAAGCCACCCTCCCGGGTGGCTTCTTCGTTGCCGGCAGGGCGACGACTCAGTGCGTGGTCGTCGACGGGTTGCCCGCGTCCTGGGTCAGCAGGCGGTTCACGTCCTGCAGCTCGGCCACGTCCAGCGCACCCAGCGACTGGCTCAGCAGCAAGCGGTTCTGCAGGAAGGTGTAGCGGGCCTGTGCATAATCCAGCTGCGCCGAGAACAGGATGCGCTGGTTCTGGATCACGTCCAGCACGGTACGGGTACCGACTTCCAGGCCGACCTGCGACGCGTCATACGCGCTCTGCGCCGAGACCACCGCCAGGCGGCGGGCTTCCACTTCGCTGATGCCCTGCACCAGAGTCTGGTAGGCATTGCGGGTGTTGCGGTCCAGGGCACGCTTCTGCTGCTCGTAGCCATCCTGGGCGATGTCACGCTGGGCCAGTGCCTGGCGCACGCCGGACTGGGTGGCGCCACCGGCGAAGATCGGCACGCTCAGGGTCAGCCCGATGCTGTTGGTGCGTGCATCCGGCGACAACGAGCCGGCACCGGTGCTGTCACCCCAGGTTGCGCTCTTGCCCCAGCTGCCGCCCAGCGACAGGGTCGGGTAATGGCCGCCACGAGCGGCCTGCACGCCAGCCTCGGCGGCGCTGACCTTCAGTTCCTGGGCCTTCAGCGCCGGATTCTGGTTGGTGGCCTGGTGCACCAGCTCATCGATGTTGCCACGGTTGGCCGGCACTTCCGGGCGGAAGTCCGCCGGCAGGCCGCGCAGGTTGACCACCGGCTGGCCGGTCAGTTCGGTCAGGGCCTGGTAGTTATCGGCCAGGGTGTTCTGCGCAACGATGGTGTTGGCACGCGCCTGGTCGTACTGGGCGCGTGCTTCGTGCACGTCGGTGATCGGCGCCAGGCCCACTTCCAGGCGCTTGTCGGCGAAGTCGAACTGCTTCTTCGCGGCCGCTTCATTGGTCTGTGCGGCGTTCAGCGATTCGATCGCCACCAGCACGTTGAAGTAGGCCGCCGAGGTGCGCACGATCAGGCTGTCGTTGGCCGAATCGAGGGTGAAGTCCGCCGCCTTGCTCAGCTCGCGCTGCGAACGCAGGTTGTTGATCTGGGTCCAGTTGAACAGCGTCTGGCTCCCTTCGATCGTGTAGTTGCGGCGCTTGCTGGTCACGGTGCCGGAGTTGGCGTCATGGTCCGCCTCGCTGCGCGAGCGGTTCAGCGTGGCCTGGCCGTTGATCTGCGGCAGCAGGGCAGCGCGGGCCTGCACGGCGCCTTCCTTGTCGTACAGCCGGGTGGATTCGGCGGCGGACAGCTGCGGATCGCCATTGCGCGCCATTTCGTAGACCTGCAGCAGGTCGGCGGCATGGGCGGACAACGGCAGCAGGGCAGTGGCCAGCGCAACAGCGAGGGATCGGCGGATCATTGCGGCTTCCTTGGACTCAGAGGTGGAACTGGGGGGCCGGGGCGGCACCACGCAGGTAATCAATATCGGTCTCGAACAGGGACTCGGTGCTGCCGTCGGCCTTGACCAGCAGGGCCTCCATCGCCGGCGAACGGCCATGGATCACGAACAGGCGACCACCCGGACGCAGCCACGAGGCGAACTGTGACGGCACCACGTCGACCGCACCAGTGACACAGATCACGTCAAAGCGGCGTTCGGTCTGCCAGGACAGGGCGTCGGCCACTTCCACGCGGACGTTGGTGCCCAGGCCGGAAGCGTCCAGGCGGGCACGCGCGGCGGCGGCCAGTTCCGGGTCGATCTCCAGGCTCAGCACGTCGCGCGCCAGCGCGCCGATGCAGGCTGCCAGGAAGCCGCTGCCGGTGCCGATTTCCAGCACTTCGTCACCCGGCTGCAGATCCAGTGCCTGCAGGGTACGGCCCTCGATGACCGGCTTCATCATCTTCTGGCCATGGCCGATCGGGAGTTCAACATCGGCATAGGCCAGTGCCCGGTGTGCATCGGCGACAAAGGCCTCGCGCGGCAGGCGGGCCAGGACGTCGAGCACCTTGATGTCCAGCACGTCCCAGGGACGGATCTGCTGTTCCACCATCAGTTCGCGGGCGTGGGCGTAATCAATCGTCATGAGGTTCAAATCCAGCGCAGTGGGCCGGCCATTTTACCGGTGCCGGAGGCCGGCGGCGCGCCCAGAGCATCAGCTGCCGGGTGGCCGGGGTCGCAGTGCCGGAAGTCATCGCGACCTCCGGTTCGTTCAGTTTTGGTTATCCGGCCGTCCCGGCCCCTCTTGGCGCGTAGGCGCGCAGGAAGAAGTCGATGCTGGCGGTCACATGGGCAAGAGGGTCGCACTCCACCGGTGACAGTGGCATGCCGCACATCATATGCATGTGCACTTCGCCCTTGACCAGGGTAAGGAACTGCTGGCCAGCCAGGTAATAGTCGGGGATGTCCAGTTCGCCGCGTTCGCCGCGCGCGCGCAGGAAATCGGCCAGGGCCTCGCAGGTACGTTCCGGGCCGGCCTGCCAGAACAGCTCGCGCAGGCGTTCGTCGGTCTCCGGCGCCATCATCATGCGCTGGATCGAGATCGCTGCGTCGGAGGTGATCAGCTCGAAGAAGGCCAGGCCGATGCCGATCAGCTGGTCGCGCAGGGGGCCGTCCGCGTCGGCCACGAACAGCGCATCAGGCAGCATTTCAATGCATTTTGACTGCACGGCCTCGGAGAACAGGGTCTCCTTGTCGCCGAAGTGGCTGTACACAGTCAGCTTCGAGACGCCGGCCTGAGCGGCGATGGTGTCCATGCTCACGCCGGTATAGCCCTGTTCGATGAACAGTGCCTTGGCTGCTTCAAGGATCGCCGCGCGCTTGCCGAGGTCCTTGGGACGCCCGGGTCCGGCGGCCTTGGCAGCGGGCTTGGCCGACGGCTTGCGGGAAGTGGGAGAACTCATCGCGACAATACTAGACCAAGCGGTTCGATATTTATACTATACCGGCCGGTTTATTAAATTGGGCCGGCAGTCGCGGCTCCCCCCTTAGTTGCAACCCTGCGTTTTCAGGACGTTGACCGATGAAGATCGTGCGCTGGATGGGCGGTATGGTGTGGGTGGCTGCGCTGGCAGCCTGTTCGGGACAGGAACAGGCGCCACAGGCGGCCGTACCGGTGCTGGTGGTTCACCCCGGCGAACAGGCCGGGCAGGCCCCGGCGGCGTTCCCGGGCACGGTGCGTGCCCGGCAGGAAAGCCCGCTGTCGTTCCGCGTCGGTGGCAACCTGGTCAAGCGCCATGTCGATGCCGGGCAGCGGGTCAAGAAGGGCGATGTGCTGGCCGAGCTGGACGTGGCCGACTTCGCGCTGCAGGCCCGCGCCTCGCAGGCGCAGCTGGCTGCGGCCGAAGCCGATCTGGTACGTGCCCGCGATGACCTCAAGCGCTACCAGGTGCTGGCCGACCAGCAACTGGTCAGCCGCTCGCAGCTGGACCAGCAGTCCGCCGCCTTCAAGGCCGCGCAGGGCCAGGCCAACGCCGCCCGCGCCAACCTTGATGTGCTGCGCAACCAGGCCGATTACGCCCAGCTGCGCGCACCGGCCGACGGCGTGATCGCCAGCCGCGAGGCCGAGGCCGGGCAGGTGGTGTCGGCCGGCCAGACCATCTTCAACCTGGCCGCCGATGGCGGGCGCGAAGTGCTGATCGACCTGCCCGAGGCCACCATCCGCGACTATGCGGTGGGCCAGCCGGTCGAGGTGGAGCTGTGGAACCGTCCTGGCCAGCGCCTGCCGGGCACGATCCGCGAGATCGCCGCCGCCGCCGATCCGCAGGCACGTACCTACGCGACCCGGGTCAGCCTGGCCGCCGATGCGCTGGCCGATGTCGAACTGGGCCAGAGCGCACGCGTCTACAGCAGCGCCGGCCGCCACGGCACCCTGCAGCTGCCGTTGGGCGCGCTGCAGCGTGGCGCCAATGGGGCCGCCAGCGTCTGGGTGGTCGATCCGGCCAACAGCACGCTGAAGTCCGCAGCGATCACCACCGGGGCTTACGGCAGCGAAACGGTGCCGGTGCTGTCCGGTGTGGGCGCGGGCGACTGGGTGGTCGCCGCGGGTGGCCATCTGCTGCGTGCCGGCCAGCCGGTGATTGCCGTGGATCGGCAGAACCGCCCGGTGCTGAAGCCGGCCGCGCCGGCCACTGCCGCCAAGGCCAAGGAGTAAGCCGGTGCGCCGCTTCAATCTTTCCGAGTGGGCGCTGGCCAATCGTCCACTGGTGCTGTTCGCGATGCTCGCCTTCGCCTTGATCGGCGCGTGGTCGTACAAGCATCTGGGCCAGTCCGAGGATCCACCGTTCACCTTCAAGGCGATGGTGGTGCGTACGCTGTGGCCGGGTGCTACCGCCGAGCAGGTCTCGCGGCAGGTGACCGAGCCGATCGAGAAGGCGCTGATGAACACCGGCGAGTACGAGTTCATCCGCTCGTATTCGCGCCCGGGTGAATCGCAGGTCATCTTCATGGCGCGCGACAGCCTGCGCTCCAAGCAGATTCCGGATCTGTGGTACCAGGTGCGCAAGCGCGTGGGCGACATCCGGCCGACGCTGCCGCGCGAGATCGTCGGCCCGTTCTTCAACGATGAGTTCGGCGACACCTACGGCAACATCTATGCGCTGACCGGCAAGGGCTTCGACTACGCGGTGATGCGTGATTACGCCGACCGCATCCAGCTGGAGCTGCAGCGCGTGCCCGACGTCGGCAAGATCGACCTGGTCGGCCTGCAGGACGAGAAGGTGTGGATCGAGCTGTCCAACACCCGCCTGGCCACGCTGGGCGTGTCGATGCAGCAGGTGCAGCAGGCACTGGCCGACCAGAACGCGGTCACCGGTACCAGCTTCTTCGAGACCGCCACCGATCGCGTGCAGCTGCGCGTGACCGGCCAGTTCAATGACATCGACGCCATCCGCCAGTTCCCGATCCGCGCTGGCGACCGCACCGTGCACCTGGGCGACATCGCCGAGGTCAAGCGCGGCTTCGCCGACCCGGCGTCGCCGAAGATGCGCTTCATGGGCGAGGAGGCGATCGGCCTGGCCGTGGCAATGAAGGACGGCGGTGACATTCTCAAGCTTGGCGCCAACCTTGATGCCGAGTTCGAACGCCTGCAGAAGACCCTGCCGGCCGGCATGCAGCTGCGCAAGGTGTCCGACCAGCCGCAATCGGTGGAGGAGTCGGTCGGCGAGTTCGTGCAGGTGCTGACCGAAGCGGTGGTGATCGTGCTGCTGGTCAGCTTCTTCTCGCTGGGCCTGCGCACCGGCCTGGTGGTGGGCGTGACCATTCCGCTGGTGCTGGCGATGACCTTCTTCGTCATGCACTACTTCGACATCGGCCTGCACAAGATCTCGCTGGGCGCGCTGGTGCTGGCGCTGGGCCTGCTGGTGGACGATGCGATCATCGCGGTGGAGATGATGGCCACCAAGATGGAACAGGGCTACGACCGCCTGCGTGCGGCCAGTTTCGCCTGGGAATCGACCGCGTTCCCGATGCTGACCGGCACCCTGATCACGGCGGCCGGCTTCCTGCCGATCGCCACGGCCGCATCGAGCACGGGTGAGTACACCCGCTCGCTGTTCCAGGTGGTGACCATCGCACTGGTGGTGTCGTGGATTGCCGCAGTGCTGTTCATCCCGTACCTGGGCGACAAGATGCTGCCGGACCTGTTCAATCCGCAGCCGCCGAAGCCGGGCAGCCTGTCCGCGCGCTGGCTGGCCAAGCGCCAGCAGTGGGCCGACCGCTATCCGGCGCTGGCCAACCTGATCGCACCGCCACAGCACGGGCACGACCATGATCCGTACCAGCGCCCGTTCTACCGCAGCTTCCGCCGCTTCCTGGATGCCTGCCTGCGTCATCGCTGGTGGGTGATCGCCGCGACCATCGGCCTGTTCGTGTTCTCGCTGATGATGTTCCGCTTCGTGCCGCAGCAGTTCTTCCCGGATTCGACCCGGCCGGAACTGATGGTGGACATCGAGCTGGCCGAGGGCGCGTCGCTGCGCTCGACCCAGGCCCAGGCCGAGAAGCTGGAGAAGCTGCTGTCCAACCGCGAGGGCATCGCCAACTATGTGTCCTACGTGGGCACCGGTTCGCCGCGCTTCTACCTGCCGCTGGACCAGCAGCTGCCGGCCACCAACTTCGCCCAGTTCGTGGTGCTGGCCAAGGACATCAAGTCGCGCGAGAGCACCCGTGACTGGCTGCTGCATGAGGTGATCCCGAAGTTCCCGGACGTGCAGATGCGTGTGACCCGCCTGGAGAATGGTCCGCCGGTCGGTTACCCGGTGCAGATGCGCATCTCCGGCGAGCACATCGAGAAGGTGCAGGCGATCGCACGCCAGGTCGAGGCCAAGGTGCGTGAGAACCCGCACGTGATGAACGTCAACCTGGACTGGAGCGAGCCGAGCAAGGTGGTGCGGTTGGTGATCGACCAGGAGCGTGCGCGCGCGCTGGGTGTGAGCAGTGCCCAGGTCAGCCAGTTCCTGTCCAGCTCGCTGGCCGGGCAGTCGGTGAGCGTTTATCGCGAAGGCAACCGCCAGATCGAGATGCTGCTGCGCGGGCCGGCCGATGAACGCAACCAGCTGGAGCTGCTGTCCAGCCTGTCGATGCCGACCGCCAACGGCGGCAGCATCACGCTGTCGCAGGTGGCGACGATGGAGTACGGCTTCGAGGATGGCATCATCTGGCACCGTAACCGTCTGCCGACGGTGACCGTGCGCGCCGACATCAGTGATGGCATGCAGCCACTCGACGTGGTGCATCAGATCCTGCCGACGCTGGATGGCATCCGTGCCGAGCTGCCGAATGGCTACCTGCTGGAAACCGGCGGTACCGTGGAGGATTCGGCACGTGGCCAGAACTCGATCAAGGCCGGCATGCCGCTGTTCCTGGTGGTGGTGGCCACGCTGCTGATGCTGCAGCTGCGCAGTTTCTCGCGTGCGGCGATGGTGCTGGTGACCGCGCCGCTGGGCATCATCGGTGCGACCCTGTTCCTGCTGCTGTTCCGCGCGCCATTCGGCTTCGTGGCGCTGCTGGGCACGATCGCGCTGGCGGGCATGATCATGCGCAATTCGGTGATCCTGATCGACCAGATCCAGCAGGACATCGATGCCGGGCATGACCGCTGGCATTCGATCATCGATGCGACTGTGCGCCGTTTCCGCCCGATCGTGCTGACCGCGCTGGCGGCCGTGCTGGCGATGATTCCGCTGTCACGCAGTGCGTTCTATGGCTCGATGGCGATTTCGATCATGGGTGGCCTGATCGTGGGCACGGTGCTGACCCTGGTGTTCCTGCCGGCGCTGTACGCGGCGTGGTTCCGGGTCAAGCCGGACGAATCCGGGGCGTAACGCCCCGGGTTCTGCGGCCACTGCCCTGGTAGGTGCCAACCTTGGTTGGCACTGATGCACGCATCCACGCATGGCGCGGATTTACCGCAGCTGGTCTTGGCCCTGGTAGGTGCCAACCTTGGTTGGCACTGATGCGTGCATCCACGCATGGCGTGGATCTACCGCAGCGGGTCTTGGCCCTGGTAGGTGCCAACCTTGGTTGGCACTGATGCACGCATCCAAGCATTGCGTGGATTAACCGCAGCGGGTCTTGGCCCTGGTAGGTGCCAACCTTGGTTGGCACTGTTGCACGCATCCACGCATGGCGCGGATTTACCGCAGCGGGTCTTCACCCTGGTAGGTGCCAACCTTGGTTGGCACTGTTGCACGCATCCACGCATGGCGTGGATTTACTGCAGCTGCAGGCCGCTCCGCAGCACCGGCAACAGCCATTCGATGAACACCTGCACGCGTTGCGCGCGGTGCTGCCGATGCGGTTGCAACAGGGTCACCGGCAGCGGTTGCGCCACGTGCTGTGGCATCACTTCCACCAGCGCACCGGATTGCAGTTCGGCCTGCACGTCGTAGCGCGGAATCTGCAGTAACCCCAGCCCCGCCACGCAGCACGCGATCGAGGCCTCGGCGCTGTTTACCCGTACCCAGCCAGGCATCGGCAGCGTGCGCAGCTGGCCACCGTCCTGCCATTCCCACGGTTCCACCCGCGCCGTGGTCGGCGATGCGTAGTTCACCGCGCGGTGCTGCTGCAGGTCGGCAGGATGCTGCGGTACGCCGTGTTCGCGCAGGTAGGCCGGCGCGGCGACGTTGACGAAGTCGAGCTGTCCCAGCATGCGGGCCACCAGGCTGGAGTCACCCAGCTGGCCGACCCGCAGCACCGCATCACAGCCGTCTTCGATCAGGTTCACCGCGCGGTCGGTCATGCCCAGGTCCACTTCAACCTGCGGATGGCGCGCGAAGAAGTCGGGCAGCGCCGGGGCAATGATGCGGCGGCCGATCCGGCTGGGCACATCGATCTTCAGCAGGCCCACCGGCTGCGCATCGTCTTGCAGGAACAGCGATTCGGCGTCTTCAACTTCGGCGATCAGGCGCAGGCAGCGGGCATGGAACACGTCGCCGTCGTGGGTGGTGGAGACCCGCCGGGTCGAGCGCTGCAGCAGGCGGGTACCGAGCCGCTGCTCCAGCTCGGCCACCGCCGCGGAAACGGTGGAGCGGGGCAGGCCGAGCTGGTCGGCGGCGCGGGTGAAGCTGGCGCATTCCACCACCCGGGTGAAGATGCGGAAGCGATCGATCCGGTCCATTGTTCGCCTACTCTGGAAAGTTAAGTCAATGTGGCGGGCTTTATCCGCATTTTCTGCACGATATCGTCGTCAGGGCAGGGTTGCCACCCCGGGCAGCCCCCTCCTGAGACAAACGCCATGACCGACCATTCCCTCAAGGGCAAGACCGTGCTGATCGCCGGTGGCGCCAAGAACCTGGGCGGACTGATCGCCCGCGACTTCGCCAGCCAGGGCGCCAAAGCCATCGTCATCCACTACAACAGTGCCGCCACCCAGGCTGATGCGGAAGCAACGGTCGCCGCCGTGCAGGCCGCTGGCAGCAAGGCGGTGGCGCTGCAGGGCGACCTGACGTCGGCCGCAGCGATGGAGCGCTTGTTCGCCGATGCCGTGGCTGCAGTCGGCCGGCCGGACATCGCCATCAATACCGTCGGCAAAGTGCTGAAGAAGCCGATGCTGGAGATCAGCGAAGCGGAGTATGACGAGATGAGCGCGGTCAACGCCAAGGCTGCCTTCTTCTTCCTGAAGGAGGCCGGCCGCCACGTCAACGACGGTGGCCGCATCTGCACCCTGGTCACCTCACTGCTGGGTGCGTTCACACCGTTCTATTCCAGCTATGCCGGCACCAAGGCGCCGGTGGAGCATTTCACCCGTGCGGCGTCGAAGGAGTTCGGTGAGCGCGGCATCTCGGTTACCGCGATCGGCCCTGGTCCGATGGACACGCCGTTCTTCTATCCCGCCGAGAGTGCCGATGCGCAGGCGTATCACAAGACCGCGGCCGCACTGTCGGCATTCACCCGCACTGGCCTGACCGACATCGCCGACATCGTGCCGTGGATCCGCTTCCTGGTCACCGATGGCTGGTGGATGACCGGGCAGACGATTCTGGTCAATGGTGGGTACACCACCAAGTAACGCAGCCACGCAGGGCGTGGCTCTACTGCGGTGGTAGGTGCCAACCTTGGTTGGCACGGCTGGCGCATCCACGCATGGCGTGGATCTACAGTAGAGCCCCCCCATGGGGGGGGCTGCGCACAATGTCCAAAGGGAGGGGCGCCACGCATGGCGTGGCGCTATCGGATCAGTTGAGTTTGGCCAGCACCGCGTCGGTGGCGGCAGCGGTGCTGACGGCCTGGCCCTTCGCCGCCAGATCGGCGGTGAACACACCATCATCCAGCACGGCGTGCACCGCCGCTTCAACCGCGGCGGCTTCCGCTTCCAGCCCCAGCGAATGGCGCAGCAGCATCGCGGCGCTGAAGATCGTCGCGTATGGGTTGGCGATGCCCTTGCCGGCGATGTCCGGCGCCGAACCATGGATCGGCTCGTAGATGCCGACTGCGCCCGGCTCACCCAGCGAGGCCGACGGCAGCAGGCCCAGCGAGCCGGCCAGCATCGAGGCTTCGTCGGTGAGGATGTCGCCGAACATGTTCTCGGTCACGATCACGTCGTACTCGCGCGGCTTGGCCAGCAGGTGCATCGCCATCGAATCGACCAGCTGGTGCTCCAGCGCAACGTCCGGGAACTCCTTGCGGCCGATGCGCGCGGCCACGTCACGCCACAGGCGCGAGGTTTCCAGCACATTGGCCTTGTCCACCGAGGTGACCTTGCCGCGACGCTGCTGCGCCAGGCGGAAAGCGCTACGCAGCACGCGCTCGATCTCGGCCACGGTGTAGCGGCACAGATCGCTGGCGCTGTCGGCGTCGCGGGTCTTGTCGCCGAAGTAAATGCCACCGGTCAGCTCGCGCACCACCACGAAGTCCACCCCCTGCAGCAGCTCGGCCTTGATCGGCGAGGCGTGCAGGGCGGCTTCATGGGTACGCACCGGGCGCAGGTTGGCATACAGGCCCAGCGCCTTGCGGATCGCCAGCAGGCCCTGCTCCGGGCGCACCTTGGCATTCGGGTCGGACCACTTCGGGCCGCCGACTGCACCCAGCAGTACGGCGTTGGCGGCCTGGCAGGCGGTCAACGTAGAGGCGGGCAGTGGCTCGCCATGGCGATCGATGGCGACGCCACCGATGTCGTGCTCGCTGAAGGTGAAGGTGTGGTTGAAGCGTTCGGCGACGGCCTTCAGGACGACGACTGCCGCGGCGGCCACTTCCGGGCCAATGCCATCACCGGGCAGGACAACAATTTCAGCGTGCATGCTCACTCTCGTAGCGTTCGATTTCAGGGACACGGCCCAACAGATACCCCAACTGGTCGACACCTTCCAGTAGGCAGGTCTGCGAGAAGCCATCCAGCGGGAAGGAATAGACGCGACCATCTGGCGTGCGCAGTTCGCGCGCGGCCACGTCGATGGTCAGCTCGTCGTCCGGGCGCTGCATCAGCGCCTGCACATCGGCCTCGTCCAGCACGATCGGCAGCAGGCCGTTCTTCAGCGAGTTGCCGCGGAAGATGTCGGCGATCTCGCTGCTGACGATGGCACGCAGGCCGAGGTCGGTCAGCGCCCATGGTGCATGCTCGCGCGAGGAACCGCAGCCGAAGTTGCGGCCCGCCAGCAGGATGCTGCGGCCGGCGTTGTGTGGCTGGTTGAAGGCGAAGTCGGCCACCGGGGAACCGTCGGCCTGCCAGCGCCAGTCATTGAACGCGTTGCGGCCTAGGCCGGCACGTTCGGTGGTGGACAGGAACCGCGCCGGAATGATCTGGTCGGTGTCGATGTTGGTCTGCGCCAGCACCACGCTGGACGAGGTCAGGGTACGGAAACCGGCCATCACGCAACCTCCTGCGCGAACAGTTCGCGGGTATCGGCGACGTGCCCGTTCACCGCGGCCCACGCCGCGCTCATCGGCGAGGCCAGCAGCGTGCGTGAACCGGGCCCCTGGCGGCCTTCGAAGTTGCGGTTGCTGGTGCTCACGGCCAGCTGGCCGGGCGCGACCAGATCGCCGTTCATGGCGATGCACATCGAACAGCCCGGCTCACGCCATTCGGCACCGGCCGCGCGCACGATCTCATGGATGCCTTCGGCCTCGGCCTCGCGCTTGACGATCTCCGAGCCCGGCACCACCAGCATGCGCACCCGCTCGGCAACCCGGCGGCCGCGCAGCACCTGCGCCACCTCGCGCATGTCGCTCAGGCGGCCGTTGGTGCATGAGCCGACGAACACCACGTCCACCGGTGTTCCGGCCAGCGCCTTGCCGGCCTGGAAATGCATGTAGTCCAGGCCTTTCTGTGCGGCAGCATCGTTGGCCGCCGGAATCGGCGCATCCACTGCGATGGCGGTGCCCGGATGGGTGCCCCAGGTCAGGGTCGGGCGGATGTCGGCAGCGTCGATGTGCACTTCACTGTCGAAACGCGCGCCCTCATCGCTGCGCAGCTGCTGCCAGCGCGCCACGGCAGCGTCGAAGTCGGCGCCCTTGGGTCCGCGCGGGGTCGCGGCGACGAAGTCGAAGGTGACCTGGTCCGGGGCCACCATACCGGCGCGTGCGCCGGCCTCGATCGACATGTTGCACAGGGTCATGCGCTGTTCCATGTCCATCGCTTCGATGGTGCTGCCACGGAATTCGATCACGTGGCCGGTGCCGCCGTTGACGCCGATCACGCCGATGATGTGCAGGACCACATCCTTGGCGCCAACGCCGGGTGCCAGCGGCCCATCAACGGTGATCGCCAGCGTCTTCGCCTTGCGCTGCAGCAGGCACTGCGTGGCCAGCACGTGGCCGACTTCACTGGTGCCGATGCCGAACGCCAGCGAACCGAACGCACCATGGGTGGAGGTGTGGCTGTCGCCACAGACGACGGTCATGCCGGGTTGGGTAAAGCCCTGTTCCGGCGCGATCACGTGGACGATGCCGCGGTTGTCCGAGGCCATGTCGAACAGTTCGATGCCGTGCTCGGCGCAGTTGCGCGCCAGCGTGGCGACCTGCGCCTCGGAAGCGGCGCTGGCGTAGGGCAGCGCGCCGTCGGCGGCGGCCGGCAGGGTCGGCGTGGAGTGGTCCATCGTCGCTTTGGTGCGGTCCGGCCTGCGCGGTGACAGGCCGCGCTCGCGCAGTTCGGTGAACGCCTGCGGCGAGGTCACCTCGTGGATCAGGTGCAGGTCGATGTACAGCACGGCGGGCGCGCTGTCGGATTCGGGAACCACCACGTGGGCGTCCCACAGTTTGTCGTACAGGGTGCGGGGTGCGGAAGTCATGCGTGTGCCTGGCAGAAGTACGAAGGTGCGGACATCAGGAAAGATAGCGAAAAGGTCAAGTCAGCGGCGACGGGCAAGCACCCGCAGCCGCACGTAGTCGGCCAGCGGCTGGCCGCTGGCGTTGCGCGGCAGCTCGGCCAGCAGTGCGGTGGCTGCCTCGCGCACGGTGGCGCGTGCCTCGGCCGGCAGATCGTCCAGCAGCGGTGCGGCGAACACACGCAGCCAGCCGGCCACGCCGGTCGGCAGTGCAGTCGGGCGCGGCGTGCACTCGATCAGCTGCACCTGGAAGCCATGCTGGCGCAGGCGGTCGGCGTAGGCATCGGCAGTGGGGAAGTACCACTGGAATGCGCTGGCGCCGTGGCCATGGGCCGCGCGTGCAGCCTGCACCGCCGCGATGATCGTGGCCACGTTGCCATGGCCGCCGAACTCGGCAACGAAGCGGCCGCCCGGGCGCAGGGCGCGGCGCACACCTTCCATCACCCGGTCGGGTTTGCTCATCCAATGCAGCGCCGCATTGCTGAATACCGCATCGAACTCACTGTCGAACGACAGCGCGTGGCCATCCATCACCTGCGCATCGACGCCGCGCGCACGCGCAGCGATCACCAGCTCCGGCGAGGCATCCACGCCGTGGATGTGCGCGCCGCTGAGCGCCAGCTCAGTGCTGAGCACGCCATCGCCACAGCCCAGGTCGAGGATGCGTTCACCGGCGCGCGGGTCGAGCAGGCGCGATACCGCGCCGCCGAGCAGCGGCACGAAGCCGGCGTCGATCGCATAATCCTGGGCGTTCCACTGCTGGCCAGCGGCGC
>NZ_JASJSQ010000039.1:0-43400 GCF_030236855.1 Stenotrophomonas maltophilia group sp. Smal13 | reverse complement strand
GTCGACCAAGGTCGACACCTACCAACAGCCGCCGGAATCTGTCAGAGGCGGGGCGGTGTCGGAGTGCGGGGTGTCAGCCGCGTGGATGCGGCTGCCAAGCCTACACGGACGTACTTGCGGCGTCCCCGCACTCCGACACCGCCCCGCCAACCTACGGATAGCTCGCTGTTGCTGTTGCCGTTGCTTCGGCTTGAAGCAGGTGCAGGGCTGCAAGCCCTGCCGAACAACCCCCTACCTACGCGGCAGGTAGGTAACCAGTGACAGGTCGTGCCGACTCTCCGGCACCAGCGCCACGTATTGCAGGTCCAGCAACCCCCGCGTTGGGTGGTTCAGCTTCTTCGCACCTTCGTCGAACCGGCGCACGTCGTGCTCCGGCCACCACTGGCGGAACTCCTCGCTGTGCCCAGCGATGTCCTCGGCCAGCGCCAGGAACGGGGCCTTGTCCGGCGCCTGCGCCATCGCCGCGCGGAAGCCTGCCAGCAGGCCGCGGGTCATTTCTTCCCAGTTGAGGATCAGCGTGCGGTACGGCGGATACAGGAACATCAGCCGCAGCGTGTTGCGCTCGTGCGGCGCCAGCTGGCTGTAATCCACGAACAGCTCGGCGATGGCCGGGTTCCAGGCCAGGATGTCGTAGCGGGTATTGCGTACGTAGGCCGGGATCGGCTGCATGGCCTCGACCAGCTGGCGCAGGCCGTCGGTCACGCTCTCGTCCGGTGATTCCAGCGGCACGCCGTAGCCGGACAGCGCGAACGCGTAGGCGCGTTCGTCGTCGCTCATGCGCAGCACCTGCGCCAGCCGCTCCAGCACCTCGGGCGAGGCGCGCACTTCGCGGCCCTGTTCGATCCAGGTGTACCAGCTGACGCTGACCCCGATCGCCAGTGCGACTTCCTCCCGCTTCAGGCCCGGGGTGCGTCGGCGCCCGGCCGGGAGGCCGAGCGTGGCGGGGTCGACACGGGCACGGCAGGCCTTGAGGAAGCCGCCGAGTTCCTTGCGTTCACTTTCGCTGCGCATCATCGGCCCGTCCTACCCTTTGTAGCGTCGAGCCATGCTCGACGCGTCCGCCAGCTCGCGAAAAGCAGCCGAGCATGGCTCGGCTCTACACAAAAACGGTTCAACCACCCTCGGCGTTGCGCGCGAGGGTGACGATCTCCGCGCAGGCACGTCGATCAGGCATCGACGCGCTTGGAGCCCACGGCCAGGCCGGCCTTCAGGCTGGCTTCGACGAATTCGTCGAGGTCGCCGTCCAGCACCTTCTGCGTATCCGAACGCTCGATGCCAGTACGCAGGTCCTTGATACGGCTCTGGTCGAGCACGTAGTTACGGATCTGGCTGCCCCAGCCGATGTCGGACTTGGTGGCTTCCACGGCGTCCTTTTCGGCGTTGCGCTTCTGGATCTCCAGCTCATACAGCTTGGCGGCCAGCATCTTCATCGCGTTGTCGCGGTTCTGGTGCTGGCTGCGGCCGGTCTGGCAGGCCACGACGATATTGGTCGGGATGTGGGTGATTCGCACCGCCGACTCGGTCTTGTTCACGTGCTGGCCACCGGCACCGGACGAACGGTACACGTCGGTCCGCAGGTCGGCCGGGTTGATGGTGATGTCGATGTTGTCATCGATTTCAGGCGACACAAACACCGAGGTGAAGCTGGTGTGGCGGCGGTTGTCCGAGTCGAACGGCGACTTGCGCACCAGGCGGTGCACGCCGGTCTCGGTCTTCAGCCAGCCATAGGCGTAGTCGCCTTCCACGCGCAGCGTGGCCGACTTGATGCCCGCGACGTCACCGCCGGAGACTTCCATCAGCTCGGTCTTCCAGCCGCGCGATTCACACCAGCGCAGGTACATGCGCAGCAGGATCTCGGCCCAGTCCTGGGCTTCGGTGCCACCGGCACCGGCCTGGATGTCGACGAACGCGGCAGCATTGTCCATCTCGCCGGAGAACATGCGCTGGAACTCCAGCTTCTCCACGTGCGACTGGTGCTTGTCCAGGTCGGCGACCACGGCCAGCGCGGTGTCTTCGTCCTGTTCGGACTCAGCCAGCTCAAGCAGTTCGGTGGCATCAGCCAGGCCGTCCAGCACCGAGGCGATGCCGCCCACGGTCTTTTCCAGGCTGGAACGCTCGCGGCCCAGGTTCTGGGCGTATTCGGCGTTGTTCCAGACGTCGGGGCTTTCCAGCTCCCGCGTTACTTCTTCAAGACGCTCTTTCTTGGCGTCGTAGTCAAAGATACCCCCGAAGCGACAGCACGCGATCGGTCAGATCGGTGATGCGCTGGCGGACAGGATTCAGTTCGATCATGTCGGCGGTTATGCATTCAAAAGATGACTGGTAATGATACCGCAGGCCGGGGATGCCCGGAATGAGGGCCTCACCCTGCCCCCAGCGCCTGCCGCAGCAGCGGCAGCTGGCGCCGGCTGCAGGGCACCTTCGCTCCATCGGCCATGTGCAGCAGGGCCTCGCCGCCGTCCAGCGGCTCGATCGAGCGCAGCTGGCCCCGATGGATCAGCCAGCTGCGGTGCGGACGCAGGAACTCACCCGGGTCCAGCCGCTGCTCCAGCACCGCCATGGTGATCCGCAGCGGGTAGTCGTGGCCGCGTACCCGCAGGTTCACGTAGTTCCCCGCCGCCTGGGCGTACTCCACGTCGGCGGTGGCGACCAGGAACTCCTTGCCCAGCTTGCGCACCAGGAAGTGCTGGGGGCGCTCGACCGGCTCCACCGGCGGGCCGACATCGGGCTCGGCCAGCAGGTGCGCTTCACCCTGCCGCTGGCGGCCGAACCAGGCCACGGCGTGCACGGCAATCACCAGCAGGCTGTAGGTCTGCACGTCCTTGAAGAACTCGTAGAACCACTGCGCCGGCCAGGCGCCATAGGTGTAGTGCTGGCCAATCAGGGCGAAGGCCAGCTTGCGCATCAGCACCATGGCACTGACATGCAACAGCCACCAGGCAACGCCACCCAGCACGTAGAAGCCGATCCGGCGCCGCCAGGTGTCTGCATGCAACGGCCAGCGGTGAGCGGCGGCATGCAGAAGTGCCAGCAGGCCCAGGCTGGCAAGCGCACTGCTGAACTCCTCGATCGAAGCCGCAAGGCCCGGGAATGGCTGGGCGTCCCGCAATGCCCGCATCCACTGCGCCAGCACATTGCCCGCAGCGGTACACAGGAACAGCAGCGACCAGAACACTGCAGCCATGCCCGCGCGGTTGGGACGATCTGCAACAAGGGCGGGATCGACCGCCGGATCTCCATTTTCCATGCCGCCATTGTTGCCCATCCGACCCTTTCCGCATCGGCCATTGGTCCCAACAACCCCTCCATTGGACCCTGCAAGGCTGCCACTGCACCCTGTCCGCTGGCGACGCTGAGCCTTGCGGCGGAAGGTGAAGCATCCTCCTGACGCCCATTGCCATGCACCGTCGCCACGATCTGGACACCCTGCGCATCGCCGCCTTCGCGTTGCTGATCCTCTACCACGCCGCCATGGCCTATGTGGCCGGCTGGGACTTCCACCTCAAGAGCGCCTACACCGCCGAATGGCTGCAGTGGCCGATGATCGCGCTGAACCGCTGGCGCATGCCGCTGCTGTTTGCCATCAGTGGTATCGCCTTGGGCCTTTCCCTGCCAGACCACGGGCGACTGCAGCACACGCTCCGCCGTAGCTGGCGCCTGCTGCTGCCCCTGGTCTTCGGTATCGTCGCGGTGGTGTCCCTGCAGGCCTACTGCGAGGCCTTGGACAAGGGTGACGTGGCACCGGGGCTGGGCCATTTCCTATGGCGCTACTGGCAGTTCCGGCCGTGGCCGGGCGCGCACTTCAGTGGTGCCGCCTACGGCTTCACCTGGAATCATCTCTGGTACCTGGCCTACCTTCTGCCCTACACGGTGCTGGCGGTCGTGCTGGCCAGCCTGCTCCGACCATTGCGCAGGGCGCTGCCGCGCTGGCAACCCGGTGATCGCCTGCTGGGCACCCTGCTGCTGGCGCTGCCGGTAGCCTGGCTGGCCTGGTCCCTGCTGGTACTGATGCCGCGTTGGCCACCCACCCATGCCCTGCTGGACGACGTGTATGTGCATGCCGAGTCGCTGCCACTGTTCCTCGGCGGCTTCCTGGCGGCACGCTGGCAGCGCGGCTGGGATCTGCTGGTGCGCGGGCGTCGCCTGACCCTGGCCCTGGCGGTGCTGGGGCTCTGCCTGGAGCTGGGCATCCGCGCGCTGGCGCGCCTGCCGCATGTGAGCGATCTGGATGCGTGGGTGCTGGCACTGCCGTGGGCCCAGACCGAACGCGTCGGCCGCGCGTTGTATACGTGGTGCATGCTGCTGACCCTGTTCGGCTGGGCGCGCGTGTTGCTGGACCGTCCCTGGCACGGTCTGAACTACTGCCGCGAAGCCGTGTTCAGTTGGTACATCCTGCATCAGACTGTGCTGATCGTTCTGCTGTACGCGCTGCGCCCGCTGCAGCTGGGCCCGTGGCTGGAACCTGTACTACTGGTGGCTGGCACGATAAGCGGCTGCCTGCTGATCCACGAGCTGCTGATCCGCCGCTCGCGCTGGCTGCGGCCGCTGTTCGGCCTACGTGCCGATCCGCCAGCGTCGCCGATTGCACGCGCCGCAACGGCGCGCTGAGTTCGGTGCCGTTGTAGAGCCGAGCCCGCGATCGGTTGCTTCTGCCGTGAGCCGAGTATGGGCTCGGCTCCACCTTGAGGCAGTCGAGCAAGCTCGACTCTACAAAAGCCCGGGATCGATCATTTCACCTCGAACTCGCCAACCAGCACAGTCTCGGCACGGTCCTTCAACCGCATCGTGACCATCTGGTCCTTCTGCTTCGGCATGCCCCAGTGCGTGGTCAGCCGCAGCATCAGGGTCGTCGCACCGGTCACCAGCTGCTGGCGGCTGCCGAAGTAGTTCGCCTCCACCTTGTACTTGCCGGGCTTGGCGTTGCGCAGCGAGAACTGCTCAGGACCGTAGCCGCCGGTGAAGTCCTGCGACATCTGCCCACCCTGATAGGTCAGGCGGTTGCCGTAGTAGGCGCGCTCGCCGTTCGGGTCGGTCACCCACAGGTCCATGTCGCTGTTGTCGGCATCCCACGACAGCACCACGCGCAGGTCCAACGGCATCGCCTGCAACAGGCGCGGGTCGATGCCGCGGGTATCCAGCCGTGTCGTGCTGCCTGCCACCAGGTTGGTCAATTCGTCCAATGCGATCAGGGCGATGCCGTCGAAGCGGTTGTCCCACGGCCGCACCACCACCTGGTACAGCGGCGCCAACGCCTGCTGCGGCTTGCCCGCAGCCGCCAGTGCCAGGCCCAGATCGCGGAAGCTCTGCGGTTCCTCCTGGCCCATCGCGAGCACCTGCTCGAACACCGGCACCGCCAGTGCCGGGGCATCGGCCTGCATCAGCCGGTAGCCGAGCACACGTAACAGGTGGCGGTTGTCCAGGTCCATCTCGGCCAGGTTCGACAGCACGCGCAATGCCAGTTCGCGCTGGCCCTGCTCCAGCAGCAGGTCGGCCACGTCGAGGAAGAACGCACTGCTGTCGGCGTGTGCATCGCGCTCGGCCAGGTAGCGGTCATACAGTTGCGACGCCGGGCCCTGGCGCAGGCGCCGGGCGATGGCCGAATCCGGCTGCCACGCCGCCAGCTGGATGCCGAGCTCCCCATTGTTGGCGGCAGCGGGCGCAGCGACACGACCACCAGTGACCGTGATTGAATCCAGGGCCTTGTTCGATGCGGACGCTGAGCGACGTGCACGCGCGCTGCTGGCTTCCATGCGCTGCTCGGCAGCTGCGGCCATCGGTGCCGGCGCGGGCGGTGCCGCGGGGGCCGGCGCAGCGAGCATCGCCACCGGCGCCGAGTCCATCGCGTAGTCCGCGGATGCAACTTCCAGCGCCCCGCCTTTCAACTGTGGAGGCGCTCCCTTCGGCCAGCTGCGGTTCCACCACTGCTGGCGCTCCTTCCAGCGTGCGGCAACCTGGTCCAGGCGCTGGCGATCGGCGGCGGCGCGATCGCTCACCTGCCGTGCGAAGCGGGCATCGTACTCGGCGCGCAGATTGCCGGACGGGCGGATCGCGTAGCGCAGGTAGTCCTCCAGGGTTTCCAGCACGATCAGCGAGGTGTCCGGTCCGACCAGGCCGAACTGCTGCGACAGCAGTTGCATTGCCTCGCGGTTGCCTCGGCGGTCGGCGCCGAGTTGCTGCAGACGGGCCTGCGCCCACAAGCCGGCCAGCAGCTCACCGTCGTCACTCTTCTGCGTTGCCGGCAGCGCCTGCCATTCACCGCCGCCCACGCGCACCCGCATCGGCACGCCGTCCGCCGCAAGGCGGGCATGCAGCCATAGCCAGCCTTCGGCCTCGCTGCGACGATCGATCACAACATCCTGTACGCCACGGCCCGCATCGACCTGCACGTCCAACGGCGACGACAGCAGTTCGCGAGCGGCCGCATCAACATCCTTGCCCAGCGCGACGAAGCGTCCGCCATGGGCTTCGCTCCAGCCGTGCAGGCGCACTGCATCGGTTCGCGCGCCAGCACTGCTGACCGCGAACAGGCGCTGCTGCGGTGCGATTGCTGGCAATGCTTCCGGTCCATAGGTCAGCAGGCCATCGCTGACCAGCAGGTATTCCTTCACGCTCGGTTGCGGCTGCCACTGCGCCAGCGCGCTGGCACCGTCAGGGCGTACGGCCTGCAGTGCTGCACGCAGCTCGCTCCAGTTGCCCGCACGGACACGGAAGCGACGCACCGGTTCGGCGCGGTCGCGCAGCACGGTCAACGCCACTGTGCCGTCACCCATCGCGGCGAAATAGCGATCCAGCAGTGCGAACTCACGTGTGCGGTCGCGCTGACCCGAGGACCCGGAGCCGTCCCACAGCAGGCCGATTTCGCTGGGAAGCGTGCGCGGCGTGCTGCGGGGCGACACCGGCAGCTGCGCCAGCAGGTAGTGCCCGTCCTGCCAGGGCGCCACCTGCACCTGTGCCTGACGTGCTGCGGGCAGGCTCCACTGCAGCTGGGTCGGCAACCGCGCGCCCTTTCCCTGCCAGTGCAGCTGGCCCGCGTTGATGCGGAACGGAGCCGTACCTGCGGTGGCCGCTTCCGGCGCCTGCAGCTTCAACTCAACCGATGCAGCGCCAGCGGCGAACTGCAGCGGCAGCGTCCACTGCCAGCCCTGGCCGGCGAAGGCCAGCGGTTCACGAATCACCAGCTGCACGCGCCGGCTGCCGCCGGCCGGCAGCGGATAGATACGCAGGCGGAACTGGTTGCCGGCAGTCTGTTCCAGCAGGCCCGGGTCGACACCGCGGCGGGCGATTTCCTCGAACACCTGGCGGCCACGGTCCTTGGGCACCGGCACGGCGTCACGCAGTTCACCGTTGATGTCCAGCGCGAAGCCCGTGATCTGCTGGCCATCGGCCAGCGGGAACTGCAGCTCGCCCTCCAGCACGCGCCGGTTCGGGTTGTGGAATTCGAGGGTGATCCTGGTCTGGGCGACGCCGGCCTGGACCCCGCCTTCGATGCGGGCACGCTGCAGCTGCACCGGCTGTTCGGCGGCGGGCGCAATCAACAGCGGGGTGGTGGCTTGCGGCCTGGCAATGCGTGGCGACTGAGCGCCGACAGGCCCGGCCGCGAGGGCCAGCAACAACACAGCGCAGCAACGGACGAAGAGCATGACAGGGCTCCAGAGGAATCGTGGACGTTTGAACGCACGGACAGCCGGAATGGGGTTGGACCGTGCTCGGCTTTTCTTTGCCCCCATCCACAGGCACCATGCCCCACGCTCCCACACGCGCAAGGATGCCGATGCGATTGCCCCTGCTGGCCACTCTGTTGGCACTGGCCTGCCCCCTGACGGCCCTTGCTGCGGCTCCGGCCAAAAGCCTGTATTTCCAGCACCACGACTGGGTCGTGGCCTGTGACAACACCTTGACCTGCCGCGCCGCCGGCTACGCCACCGACGATGACAGCACCCTGAGTGTGCTGCTCACCCGCAAGGGCGGCCCGGATCAGGCCATCCAGGGCCGCCTGACGCTGCAGCCGGAAGAAGGCCAGACCCAGCCCAAGGGCGCACTGCATCTGCGCATCCAGCAGCAGGATCTGGGCGTTCTGGCAACCGCAAAGGGCGAAGGCACGCACAGCTTGAATGCCGCTCAGACCAGCGCACTGTTGTCCGCACTGGTACGCGATGGAGGAATCAGCGTGACCGATGGCGCTGGCCATCGCTGGCCGCTGTCGGACAAGGGTGCCGCAGCGGTACTGCTGAAGATCGATGAGTACCAGGGCCGCCTCCGCACGCCCGGCGCCGTGATGCGCAAGGGCAGCATGCCTGAATCCAGCGTCCCCGCCGGACTGCCGGCGCCGGTTGTGCGCAAGGCCGCCACCCTGGACTCGACCCCGGACGCCCCGGCGTTCGCGCGGCTGGCCGCCTCACCCGCCCTGCGCGCAGCACTGCGTGCCACGCTGGAGGACGACAGCTGCGAAGGCCTGCAGGAAACTGATGCCGACGTTCCGTTCAGCAACTCCCCGCTGCAGGTCCGGCGCCTGGACGCGCAGCATGTGCTGGTCACGGTCCCGTGTTGGCGCGGGGCCTACAACATCGGCGATGGCTATTGGGTCGCGCGCCCGCAGGCGCCGTTCCAGGCGCAATGGGTGACCAGCGATGCGATCGACTACGCCGACGGCCAGATCATTGCCGCGCAGAAGGGCCGCGGCCTCGCTGACTGCATTTCGCACGCAGCCTGGACGTGGGACGGGACGAACTTCATCGCGACGTCCGAGGTGGCACCGGGTCTATGCCGGGGCGTACCCGGTGGCACCTGGGAACTGCCGATGCTGGTCAGCGAGGTCCGCTGACGCCACAGAAAAAGGGGACGGAGGGGATTAAGTCGCAAGTGGCAAACAAGGCACAAGCGACTTAATCCCCTCCGTCCCCTTTTTCTCATGCAGGCAGGCAGTGCTCGACGATCAGTTGGATGGCGCTGCCGCCGCGATAGTCGTCGCAGGCCAGTCGATAGGCCAGATGCACATGACGGCCGGGTGCGTTGCCGTGCCAGCCGCCGAAATGGATCGCATTGATCGTGCCAGGCACGCCCGGCAGGCGCAGTTCCAGCTTCAGGTGGCGCTCCTTCAGTACGCGCCAGTTGGCCACTTCGAAGTGGCCATCGAACAGCGGTTCGGGGAAGCCCTGACCCCACGGTCCAGCCAGGCGCAACGCATCGGCGTGACGATGGTCCAGCTCGTCGGCGGCCAGTTCGCCGTCGCTGAGAACCTGCTGCTGCAATGCCGCGGGGTCGAGCATTTCCAGCACGACAGCCACGAAGGCGGCCTTGAAGTCATCGACGTGATCCAGCCGCATGCTCAATCCAGCCGCCATGGCATGCCCACCGAAGCGTTCGATCAGACCCGGATGGCGCGCGTCGACCAGTGCCAGCGCGTCACGGATGTGCAGGCCGGGAATCGAGCGCGCCGAGCCACGCAGCGTGTCGGCGCCCGGTTCGGCCGGGGCGAAGGCAATGACCGGGCGATGCAGGCGATCCTTCATCTTCGATGCGACCAGGCCGACCACGCCCGGGTGCCAATCGGCATTGAACAGGCAGGCCGCCACCGGGCGCTGGCCGGCCATGTCCAGCACCACGTGGGTCAACGCCTGCTCGGCGTCATCGGTCATCGATTGCTGCACCGCGCGCCGTTCCGAATTGATCTGCTCCAGCGTCTGCGCGATCTCGCGCGCCTGGCGCGGATCTTCGGTCAGCAGCAGCGCGATGCCCAGCGCCATGTCCTCCAGCCGGCCCGCCGCGTTCAGGCGCGGGCCGAGTGCGAAGCCGATGTCGGTGGCAGTCAGTCGCGCGGCGTCACGGCCGCTGGCTTCGATCAGCGCACGCAGGCCGACACAGCCCTGCCCTGCGCGTAGACGGCGTAGGCCCGCACTGACCAGCGCACGGTTGTTCGGATCCAGTGCCACCAGGTCGGCAACGGTGCCGACCGCCACCAGGTCCAGCAGCGTGGTCAGGTCCGGCCCCTTGCCATCGGCAAAGACGCCGGCCTCGCGCATCTGCCGGCGCAGCGCCATCAGCACGTAGAAGATCACGCCGACACCGGCCAACGACTTGCTGGGGAAGGCGTCGCCGTCCAGATTCGGATCGACGATGACATCGGCAGGCGGCAGCTGCGGACCGGGAAGATGATGATCGGTGACCAGCACCTGCCAGCCACGCGCCTTGGCCGCGATGACACCCGCGTGGCACGCAATGCCGTGGTCGACCGTAACCAGCAGATCCGGCTGCAGCTCGGCCAACTCCTCCACCAGTGAAGGTGACAGGCCATAGCCGTGCACCATGCGGTTCGGCACCGCGTGGAAGACATGCTGCGCGCCGAGCATGCGCAGGCCACGCACACCGACCGCACAGGCGGTAGCACCATCGCAGTCGAAATCGCCGACCACCAGGATGCGCTTGTCGTTGGCGATGGCCTCGACCAGAAGGCCCACTGCATCGTCGATGCCGGTCAGCAGCTCGGGCGCATGCAGGCTGCCCAGCTTCGGCAGCGCCAGCTCCGGGGTACCGGCACCGCGACTGGCGTAGAGCCGCGCCAGCAACGGCAGAGTGCCCTCCGGCCAGTTGGCGGGCGCAACCGCATCGCGGCGGCGGATCGTCGGCGTATCAGAGGAGGGCTGCACGGCATCGGCGGCAAGGGACATCGGCATCGCCGGTTACGAAAGACAGAGGGATGATACCGCGCGTGGGAGAGGCTGGCGGGATTGCGCCCGGCTCCTGCGGTAGTGCCGGCCGCTGGCCGGCAACCCCGGCAAACATCGGGGGTCAGAGCCGTTTTCCGATGGAAAACGGATCCGATCCCGCTCAATCGTGAAGCTGCCGCGGCTTTTTCCAGAACTGCCAGCGCTGGCCACGATCCAGCTGAAACTGCAGGCCATCCTCGAAATCCAGCACCAGCCGCTGCAGCTCGCCACGCTTCAGCGCAGCCAGCAGCGGACGGATCGCATCATTGCCGAGCTGCTGCAGGGAGCGCAGCTGGCGCAGGTCGACCAGTGCATCCACCGCCTGCTCGCCATCCACGGCCACGCCCGCCGCCAGAGCCAGGCCCTGCAGCAGGGCATCACGACTGCGCACCTGCGCATGCGCTGTGCTGACCGACACTGGCATCACGCCACCGCCCCAGAACCACAGCGAATTGATCGGCTGTTGTCCCTGCGCGGCGCGCTGCTGGTTCCAGGAATGGTTGTGCAGCAGCACCTGCGCTTCGGTCATGAGCGCCCGCCAGCGGCGACCGCCCTCGCCTTCCGGCAGGTGCGAGAACAGGTCATCGCCCAGCACCTCGTCCGGACTGTCGAAGTCCGGCAGGGCCAGGTCGATCGGAAGCCGCAGGTACCAGCGCGAGGGATCGGGCGCGTCGAGCACGAACCCGGCATCGGCGAACAACGGCTGCAGCACCGGCAGCAGGGCCAGGCTGTCGGCCAGCGTCGGCCGCAGTGTTTCGCCATAGGCCATCATCCGCGCACCGTGCATGTCCGGCACCATGCAGGCCGGATCGGCACGCAGCCAGCCTGCGCCGGCAGCATCGCCGACGTCACGCTGGCGGCTCAGTGCGGCCACCGGCCAGTGCGGCGCGGCGACCGTGAAATGGCGCTGCAGCTGTGCCCGCTCGCCGGCTTCGAACTGCGAGGCGTTGGCGCGGCCCAGGGCACGCGCCACGTCATCAGGCAGCGCAGCCGCTGCAAAGCGGCTGCGCGCGGGCAACAGCAGGGTCGCCGTTGCCACCGGGTCAGTCCACGTAGCTGACGCTGACGATCTCGTACTCGCGCTGGCCGGCCGGGGCGTCGATCACGATCGAATCGCCTTCCAGCTTGCCGATCATCGCGCGCGCCACCGGCGAGGAGATGGCGATCAGGCCCAGCTTGATGTCCGCTTCCAGGTCACCGACGATCTGGTACTTCTTCTCTTCGTCGGTTTCCACGTCGGCCAGAGTCACGCTGGCGCCGAACACCACCTTGGAGCCGGCATTGAGCTTGCTCACGTCGATGATCTCGGCGTGCGACAGCTCGCCTTCCAGCTGCTTGATGCGGCCTTCGATGAAGCCCTGTTCCTCGCGCGCGGCGTGGTACTCGGCATTTTCCTTCAGGTCGCCATGCTCACGCGCTTCGGCGATCGCGGCGATCACCTTCGGGCGCTTGACCGACTTCAGGTGATCCAGTTCGTCGCGCAGCTTCTGCGCGCCCTTCATCGTGATGGGGGCTCTCATGCATTCAACTCCTTGTGCAGCTCCTGCAGCGACCAGACGGGGCCGGTGCCGCGGAATTCCAGTGAATCCACCAGCGCCTTGGCGCCGGCAATGGTGGTCGAGTAGGTGACGCGATGCTGCAGCGCCTCGCGACGGATCGAGAACGAGTCGTTGATCGCCGAACGACCTTCGGTCGTGTTGACGATGTAGACGATCTCGCCGTTCTTGATCGAGTCGACGATGTGCGGACGGCCTTCGACCACCTTGTTGATGATCTCGCAGTCCATGCCGTGCTGCTGCAGCCACGCGGCGGTGCCACGGGTGGCGACCAGGCTGTAGCCACGCGCCAGCAGTGCCTTGGCCACCGGCAGCACGCGCTTCTTGTCCGGATCGCGGACCGAGACGAAGGCCTTGCCGACCGGCGGCGCCTTGATGCCACCGGCTTCCTGCGCACGCGCGAAGGCGGCGTTGAAGGTGCGACCGACGCCCATCACCTCACCGGTGGAGCGCATCTCCGGCCCGAGGATCGGGTCGACGCCCTGGAACTTGGCGAACGGGAAGATCGCCTCCTTCACCGAGTAGTAGTCCGGCACGATTTCCTTGGTCGCGCCCTGCTCGGCCAGCGTTTTGCCGGCCATGCAGCGGGCGGCGATCTTGGCCAGCGGCATGCCGGTAGCCTTGGACACGAACGGCACGGTGCGCGAGGCACGCGGGTTCACTTCCAGCAGGTAGATGGTGTCGGCACCTTCATCGCTGGTCTGGATCGCGAACTGGGTGTTCATCAGGCCGACCACGTTCAGGGCCTTGGCCAGTTCCACCACCTGGCGACGCAGCTCGGCCTGGGTTTCAGCCGACAGCGAGTACGGCGGCAGCGAGCACGAGGAATCGCCCGAGTGCACGCCGGCTTCTTCGATGTGCTCCATCACGCCGCCGATCAGGACGTTGCCCTGGGCATCGGCAATGATGTCGACGTCGCACTCCACGGCATTGTCGAGGAAGCGGTCCAGCAGCACCGGCGAATCGTTGGACACCTTGACCGCGTCGCGCACGTAGCGGGCCAGGTCGGCTTCGCCGTAGACGATTTCCATCGCACGGCCGCCCAGCACGTAGCTCGGGCGCACCACCAGCGGGTAGCCGATCTCGCGGGCCAGCAGCAGGGCTTCCTGGTCGTTGCGGGCGATGCGGTTCGGCGGCTGCTTCAGGCCCAGCTTGTCCACCAGCTGCTGGAAGCGCTCACGGTCTTCGGCCAGGTCGATGGAGTCCGGGCTGGTGCCGATCACCGGCACGCCGTTGGCTTCCAGCGCGCGCGCCAGCTTCAGCGGGGTCTGGCCGCCGTACTGCACGATCACGCCCTTCGGCTGTTCCAGTTCGACGATTTCCAGCACGTCTTCCAGGGTCAGCGGTTCGAAGTACAGGCGGTCGGAGGTGTCGTAGTCGGTCGACACGGTTTCCGGGTTGCAGTTGACCATGATGGTTTCATAGCCATCCTCGCGCAGCGCCAGTGCCGCGTGCACGCAGCAGTAGTCGAACTCGATGCCCTGGCCGATGCGGTTCGGGCCACCACCCAGGATCATGATCTTGTCGCGGTTGCTCGGCGCGGCCTCGCACTCGTCCTCGTAGGTCGAGTACAGGTAGGCGGTGCCGGTGGAGAACTCACCGGCGCAGGAATCCACGCGCTTGTAGACCGGGCGCACCTTGTGCGCACGACGCAGCGCGCGGATGGCGGCTTCGTTGGTGCCGGTCAGCTGCGCCAGGCGCGCGTCGGAGAAGCCGGCGCGCTTCAGCTTGCGCAGGCGGGCGGCGTCCAGCGCGTCGATGCCACCGGCAGCGACTTCGGCTTCGGCCGCGATGATTTCCTCGATCTGGTCCAGGAACCAGTGATCGATGAACGACAGTGCGTAGATCTCTTCCACGCTCATGCCGGCGCGGAACGCATCAGCGACGAAGAACAGGCGCTCCGGGCCCGGGGCCTTCAGCTCGCGGCGCAGGGTCTGCAGGTCTTCTTCGTTGCTCAGGTCCAGGCCGGTCGGGTCGAAGCCGACCTTGCCGGTTTCCAGGCCACGCAGCGCCTTCTGCACCGACTCCTGGAAGGTACGGCCCATTGCCATCACCTCGCCCACCGACTTCATCTGGGTGGTCAGGCGGGCATCGGCGGCCGGGAACTTCTCGAAGGCGAAACGCGGGATCTTGGTGACGACGTAGTCGATCGACGGCTCGAACGAGGCCGGGGTCAGGCCACCGGTGATTTCGTTCTTCAGTTCGTCCAGGGTGTATCCCACGGCCAGCTTGGCGGCGACCTTGGCGATCGGGAAGCCGGTGGCCTTGGAGGCCAGCGCCGAGGAACGCGACACGCGCGGGTTCATCTCGATGACGACCACGCGGCCGGTCTTCGGGTTGATGCCGAACTGCACGTTCGAGCCACCGGTATCGACGCCGATCTTGCGCAGCACGGCGATGGAGGCATCGCGCAGGCGCTGGTATTCCTTGTCGGTCAGGGTCTGCGCCGGCGCCACGGTGATCGAGTCACCGGTGTGCACGCCCATCGGGTCCAGGTTCTCGATCGAGCAGACGATGATGCAGTTATCCGCCGTATCGCGGACCACTTCCATCTCGAACTCCTTCCAGCCCAGCACCGACTCTTCCACCAGCACTTCGGTGGTCGGCGACAGTTCCAGGCCGCGGCTGACGATCTCGACCAGCTCTTCGCGGTTGTAGGCGATGCCGCCACCGCTGCCGCCCAGGGTGAAGCTGGGGCGGATGATGGTCGGGTAACCGACGCGGGTCTGGATCTCCAGCGCTTCGTCCAGGGTGTGGGCGACGGCGGCGGTCGGGCATTCCAGGCCGATCTCACCCATGGCGACGCGGAACAGCTCGCGGTCTTCGGCCATGCGGATCGCTTCGCGTTTGGCGCCGATCAGCTCGACGTTGTACTTCTCCAGCACGCCGTTGTCGGCCAGGTCCAGCGCGCAGTTCAACGCGGTCTGGCCACCCATGGTCGGCAGCAGCGCATCGGGCTTTTCCTTGGCGATGATCTTCTCGACCGTCTGCCAGTTGATCGGCTCGATGTAGACGGCGTCGGCCATCTCCGGGTCCGTCATGATCGTGGCCGGGTTGCTGTTGACCAGCACCACGCGGTAACCCTCGTCACGCAGGGCCTTGCAGGCCTGGGCGCCGGAGTAGTCGAACTCGCAGGCCTGGCCGATGACGATCGGGCCAGCACCGATGATGAGGATGGTCTTGAGGTCAGTGCGCTTGGGCATTTTCTTCTCTAAGTCAGTACAGCGTGACAAGGGGGGTGATCGCACGCTGTCGATCAGGAATCTTGATCCGCAGCGCCGCGCCAGCGGCAGCAGCGTTGCGGGGTTTACGGTCCATCGCGACGCCACCGGGGGGCCGGCGGCGTACTGATCACGCCTTGGCCTGCTCCATCAGCACCACGAAGCGGTCGAACAGCGGGCCGACATCGGTCGGGCCGGGCGACGCTTCCGGGTGGCCCTGGAACGAGAACGCCGGCACGTCGGTGCGGGCCACGCCCTGGTTGGTGCCGTCGAACAGCGAGCGGTGGGTCACGCGCAGGGTGGCCGGCAGGGTCGCTTCATCGATTGCGAAGCCGTGGTTCTGCGAGGTGATCATCACCCGGCCGCTGTCCAGGTCCTGCACCGGGTGGTTGGCACCGTGGTGGCCGTGGCCCATCTTCATGGTCTGCGCGCCCGAGGCCAGGCCCAGCAGCTGGTGGCCCAGGCAGATGCCGAAGGTTGGGATCTTCACGTCGATGAAGGTTTTGATCGCTTCGATGGCGTAGTCGCACGGTTCCGGGTCACCCGGGCCGTTGGACAGGAACACGCCATCCGGCTTCAGCGCCAGCACTTCGGCGGCCGGGGTCTGTGCCGGCACCACGGTCACTTCGCAGCCACGCTCGGCCAGCATGCGCAGGATGTTGGTCTTCACGCCGAAATCGTAGGCCACGACCTTGTACTTGGCCGGCACGCTGACGAAGGCGTTGGCATCCAGGTCCAGCTGGCCCTCGGTCCAGGTGTAGGTCTTCTCGGTAGTGACGACCTTGGCCAGATCCATGCCCTTCAGCCCCGGGAACTTGCGGGCGGCTTCCAGTGCCTTTTCCACGTCGATGTCACCGGCCATCAGCGCACCGTTCTGCGCGCCGTTCTCGCGCAGGATGCGGGTCAGCTTGCGGGTGTCGATGCCGGCGATGGCGACCACGCCGCGCTGGATCAGCCAGTCCTGCAGCGACACCTGGCTGCGCCAGTTGCTGGGACGGCGGGGAACATCGCGCACGATCAGGCCGGCCGACCACACCTTGGACGCTTCATTGTCCTGGTCGGTCATGCCGGTGTTACCGATATGCGGATAGGTCAGCGTGACCATCTGCCGGGCGTAGGACGGGTCGGTCAGCACTTCCTGGTAGCCGGTCATGGCGGTGTTGAACACCACCTCACCGACGGACAGGCCGGGCGCGCCTACGGATTCGCCCTCGAATACGGTGCCGTCTTCGAGGACGAGGATTGCGGCTTGGGTCACGGGAATCTCACTTTGGCTACCGAGGGGGCTGCCGAAGTCACGCCTGCGCTTCACGGAAATCCGGTTGCAAAAAAGCGCGGACGTGCGGTCTGGGACCGGTCCGGCTTTCGTGATTCGGCGAGTGCGAATTGTAGCGCTGCCGGGGCGCTCGCGCCAGCGGTTATCGCACTTCATGAACAGGCGATTGCGCATTCATTTCAATCCGGCGGCGTATGCGGGCCGCCATGACCCTGGTAGACGCCAACCTTGGTTGGCGCTTCCCGGAAAGCCTGCCAACCAAGGTTGGCATCTACCATCGGCCTGGACCGTTACCGGGGGCCGTCCAGCAGGTCCCGCACCCGGTAGCTACCCGGGGCGCGGCCCTGCAGCTGGCGGGCGGCAAACAGGGCGCCGCGGGCGAAGATGTCGCGGTTGGTGGCCCGGTGCACCAGCTCGATGCGCTCACCCAGGCCGGTGAACTGCACCAGATGCTCGCCGACGATGTCACCGGCACGCAGGCTGGCGTAATGCGGCTCCGCCCCACCCCGCTGCGCGGCCGCGCCCAGGGTCAGCGCGGTACCCGACGGCGCGTCCTTCTTCTGCGTGTGGTGCGATTCGACGATGTCGCAGTCCCAGCCGGCCAGCGCCTGCGCCGCGCGCTCGACCAGCTCATCCAGTACCGCCACGCCCAGGCTGAAATTCGACGCCCAGACCAGCGGGATGGACGCCGCCGCGGCCTCCAGCGCCTGCCGCTGTGTGCTGGAGATGCCAGTAGTGCCCGAGACCAGGCCCGCACCCCGCTCCACGCATAGCGCCAGCATCGGGTCGAAGCCCTCCGGCAGGCTGAAGTCGATCGCCACATCGAACACCGGCGCGCCAGGCAGTTCGCTGGCGCCGAAGAACGGCACGCCGTCGACCACGCGCTGGGTCGGCGCACGGCCGGTTACCGCAGCCACGATCTGCAGGGTTTCGGGATGTTCGGCGGCCAGCCGCAGCAGGGCCTGGCCCATGCGCCCGGAGGCACCGTGAATGAGCAATCGCAGGGGAGTCTGGTTCATGCCTGCAGGCTAGCGGCAGCACGCCCGCTCCGGCAAGCGCCATCGCTGCTACGCTGCATGCCCTTTCATGCAATGGATGGCAGCTCCTTCATGCAGATCAGCGAACAGCTGGTGCTGGTCACTGGCGCCGGCCGCGGCCTTGGCAAGCACATTGCCCGCGCCTTCGCCGCCCAGGGCGCCCGCGTCATCATCAACTACCACCGCAGCGAAGCCGCCGCACGTACGCTGGCCACTGAGCTGGGCGGACAGGCGATCGCGCTGCCGGCCGACGTCACCGACCGCGCCCAGGTCGATGCGATGCTGCAGCACGCGCTGGCCCACTTCGGCCAAGGTGTCACCACCGTGGTCAACAACGCGCTGGCCGCTTTCTCGTTCAATGGCGATGCCCGCGACGGCGCCGCGGAAATCGGTTGGCCGGCCTTCCAGGCGCAGTTCGAGGGCAGCGTGCGTGGCGCACTGAACACCGTGCAGGCCGCCCTGCCCGGTATGCAGGCCCGCCGCTTCGGCCGTGTGATCAACATCGGCACCAACCTGTTCCAGAACCCGGTGGTGCCCTACCACGACTACACCGCCGCCAAGGCCGCACTGCTGTCGCTGACCCGCACACTGGCCGGCGACCTCGGCCCGCACGGCATCACCGTCAACATGCTGTCCGGCGGCCTGCTGCGCACCACCGATGCCAGTTCCGCCACGCCCGAAGCGGTGTTCGACTACATCGCCGCCAACACCCCGCTGCGCAGCGTCACCACCCCGGCCGAATTCGCCGATGCCGCGCTGTTCTTCGCCAGCCCGTGGTCACGCGCGGTGACCGGCCAGAACCTGGTGGTGGATGGCGGATTGGTGCGGGACTGAGCCGATGCGCATCTCCGAGGTCAGCCGCCTGACCGGTGCCAGCGCCAAGGCCATCCGACTGTACGAGGCGCGCGGCCTGCTGCCGCCGGTGCCACGACTGAACCGCTACCGCGACTACAGCGAACAGGACGTGGCCTGGGTGCAGCTGATCCGCCAGGCGCTGGGGCTGGGTATCACGCTGGCGGCAATCTCGCGCCTGCAGGGCCGCGACGGGCGGCTCGACTGGCAGGCAGTGCTGACCCTGCTTGAGCAGCAGCGCAGCCGCATTGCCAGCGAGCGGGCACGGCTGGCGCAGGTCGAGCTCGACCTGCAGCAGGTCAGCGACGAACTGCAGCAGTGGCTGCTCTCCGGCAGCAATGACTGCGTGCTGGAACCCAGCGGCTGCACGACCCAGGCTTGACTCTGCCCTTGGGGCAGACCGCAGCCTCGCGCACTTTCCATTGCCCGAGGTTGCCGTGTCCCGTTCCATCCTGATCCTGCTCGGCCATCCCGACCGCGACAGCCTGTGCGGCGCCCTCGCCCAGCGCTACGCCACCGCCGCCGAGAATGCCGGCCACCGGGTGCGCCTGATCGCATTGGGTGAACTCGAGTTCGATCCGGTGCTGCGGCATGGCTACCGCCAGATCCAGCCGCTGGAAGCCGACCTGCAGGACGCGGCGGAAGCGATCGAGGCCTGCGATCACCTGGTGCTGGTCTATCCCACCTGGTGGGGTGCGATGCCGGCGCTGCTGAAGGGCTTCTTCGATCGCGTGCTGTTGCCGGGGTACGCCTTCCGCTACCGGCGCGATTCGGTGTGGTGGGACCGGCTGCTGGCCGGGCGCAGCGCGCGGGTGATCACCACGCTGGATACGCCGCCCTGGTACTACCGCTGGATCTACCGCGACCCGGGCATCACCCAGATCCGCGCCCCCCTCCTGGAATTCTGCGGCATCCGCCCTGTGCGGGTCAGCCGTCTCGGTGCGGTGCGCAGCAGTACCCCAGCACAACGCAGCAAGTGGCTGGCGTTGGCAGCAGAGCTGGGTTCACGCGCCAGGTAGATCCACGCCATGCGCGGATGAAATGCCGGCCACGTTCCATGTGTCGCGTTTGCCAATTGACCGCCAGGCACCGTGCCTCAAGGCTGAGGGCCCCTCTTTCGGCCCAGGCAAAGCCCATGAAATCCTCGACTGTCTTCAGCAAGTGCGCCAGGAAGACCGGCTTTTCCGGCACGTCGACGACCCGCTACCGCTTGCTGGATGCCGCCCTGCTTGTCGTCAATCACCAGCGCGCCAGCGAAAGCCGGGGCTTCTATGTGAATGCTGGGCTCTACTTTCCAGAACTGCTCGAGCATCCCCTTGCGCCTGACGATCTTGAAACGGCTTTCCGGTACCGCTCCAGCATTCCCACACCCCATGTCGACTGGCGGATCGAAGAGACGCCCGGCCTGCGCCGGGCTTTCATCCAGCAGGATCTGGATGATCTGCTGGAGGCCGGCAATCGCGACGGGATGAAATGCCTGCTGCTCGGTGCCCTTGCCGACGTGGCGGGCTTCGCGGCAACCCATGGAAACCGGGAGTCGGTGCGGCGATTGAATCAGGACGGGAACTTCCGCGCGCTCATCCGCAGAGAGGTCTAGTAGATCCACGCCATGCGTGGATGGACTCCAGGAGTGTGCGAACCAAGGTTCGCACCTACCAGGACACATTCAGTGCTGTTTGGGCGGCGTCGGCCCGCAGCTGTCGCAACCGCCACAGGCGCCACCGCCTCCGCTCACCGGCGGTGCGATCTTCCGCCCCAGCGCCTGCAGCCAGGCAGCGCGGCCCGGCTTCAGCAGGGCCAGCGCCAGCGCGCCACGCAGCTTGCGCACGGTGCCGGGGAACTGCTTCTTCAACACCACCCAGGCACTGACCAGTACGGCCACCGCGATGATCAGGTACTGGATCAGCAGGCCGGTATCCATCAGCCGCCTCCCAGCGCCTTGGTCACCTGGTAGGTGATCAGCGCCGCCACGTAGGCCGCAGCAAACAGGTAGAACGCCGAGAAGGCCATCGTCTTCCACGAATTGGTCTCGCGCTTGATGGTGGCCAGCGTCGAGATGCACATCGGGGCGTAGATGTACCAGACCAGCAGCGACAGCGCGGTGGCCAGCGACCAGCCGTCGCTGATCAGCGGGGTCAGTGCCTGGCTGGCGGCATCGTCATCGGCTGCGGACAGCGCGTACACGGTCGCCAGCGAGGACACCGCCACTTCGCGCGCGGCCAGGCCCGGAATCAGCGCAATGCAGATCTGCCAGTTGAAGCCCAGCGGCGCGAAGAACACCGCCATCGCATGGCCGATCTGGCCCGCATAGCTGTAATCGATGGCCGGCATGGTGGCGCCGGCCGGAGCCGCCGGGAACGACAGCAGCACCCACAGCAGGATGGTCAGCGCCAGGATGATGCCGCCGACACGCTTGAGGAAGATCATGCCGCGCTCGTACAGGCCCACCGCCAGGTCGCGCACGTGCGGCAGGCGGTACGACGGCAGCTCCAGCATCAGCGGGTGCTCGCTCTTGTCGCGGCGCCACTTCTTCATGATCCACGACATCGCCAGTGCACTGAGAATGCCGGCCGCATACAGGCCGAACAGCACCAGGCCCTGCTGGTTGAACAGGCCCCACACCGTCTTCTGCGGGATGAACGCGCCAATCAGCAGCGCATACACCGGCAGGCGTGCCGAGCAGGTCATCAGCGGCGCGACCAGGATCGTGGCCAGGCGGTCACGCGGGTCCTGGATGCTGCGCGTGGACATGATGCCCGGCACCGCGCAGGCGAAGCTGGACAGCAGCGGGATGAACGAGCGGCCGGACAGGCCGGCGGCGGCCATCATGCGGTCGAGCAGGAACGCCGCACGCGGCAGGTAGCCGGATTCCTCCAGCACCAGGATGAAGAAGAACAGGATCAGGATCTGCGGCAGGAACACCACCACGCCACCCACACCGGCGATGATGCCGTCAGTCAGCAGGCTGGCCAGCGGGCCTTCCGGCAGCACGCTGCCAACAAACGCACCAAGCCAGGCGAAACCGGCCTCGATGCCGTCCATCAACGGTGTCGCCCAGGCATACACCGCCTGGAAGATCAGGAACATCACCACCGCCAGGCTGATCAGGCCGAACACCGGGTGCAGCAGCCAGCGGTCCAGCGCGTCGTCGACTTTGGCGGTCCGTGCCGGCATGCGCACGGCCACCGACAGGATCTCGCGCACCTTGGCGTGGTAGTCGATGCCACCTTCCGGGCCCGGCACCGGCGCATCCAGGTGCGGCACCATCGCATCGAGGCGCTCGACCAGGGCCTTGGCGCCCTGCTTGCGCACCGCCACGGTTTCCACCACCGGCACGCCCAGCTCGCGCTCCAGCGCGGCCACGTCCACCTGGATGCCACGGCGCTGGGCCGCATCGACCATGTTCAGCGCAACCACCATCGGCTTGCCCAGCTCGCGCAGTTCCAGCGCGAAGCGCAGGTGCAGACGCAGGTTGGTGGCGTCGATCACGCACAGCAGCACGTCCGGTGCAGCCTCGCCCGGGTAGAAGCCCCGGCACAGGTCACGGGTGATCGCCTCGTCCAGGCTGGCCGGGTGCAGGCTGTAGGCACCTGGCAGATCGAGTACGGCGAACTCGCGGCCGGACGGCGCGCGCAGGCGGCCTTCCTTGCGCTCGACGGTGACGCCGGTGTAGTTGGCAACCTTCTGCCGGCTGCCGGTCAGCTGGTTGAACAGCGCGGTCTTGCCACTGTTGGGGTTACCGACCAGCGCAATGCGCAGGGGCGCGGTAGAAGTTGCAGCGGTCATGCGCGACGCTCCTGGCGGTTGGCGTCGACCACGACGCGCTTGGCTTCACTGATACGCAGCGCAAACCGGGTAAACCCGACCTGCACCAGCAGCGGCTCGCCACCGACCGGGCCCTTGGCCACCAGGCGCACTTCCTCGCCCTTCACGAAACCCAGCTCGCGCAGGCGACGGGCGATGGCATCGTTGGCATGGAGGTCCTGCACGGACTCGACCACGGCCGAGGCGTGCAGCGGCAGTTCGGACAGCGTCATCTAGCGCATTCTCTGCTGGATGTAAATGGTTCTCGATTCTAACATTCCCGCGTCGCGTCATGGCCCATGACCAATGGCCCGCTATGATCCATACAGGTATGGAGTGACCCTGGAATCCCATGAACGATGCTTTGCAGATCGAGCGCAGCGGCGCCGTCCTCACCCTCTGGCTGAACCGGCCCGAGCTGCACAATGCCTTTGACGCCGGCTTGATAGCGCGGCTGACCGCCGCCCTCGAAGCCGCCGGACGCGACGACGCGGTGCGCGCGGTAGTGGTGGCCGGCCACGGCGCCTCCTTCTCGGCCGGCGCCGACATGCAGTGGATGCGTGGCATGGCCGCCGCCAGCGAGGCCGACAACCGCGAGGACTCGCTGGCCCTGGCGCGGCTGATGCGCACCCTGGACGAGCTGCCCAAGCCAACCCTGGCCCGGGTCCACGGCGCGGCCTTCGGTGGCGGCGTCGGCCTGGTCGCCTGCTGCGACATCGCCATCGCCAGCACCGCGGCCCGCTTCGGCCTGACCGAAAGCCGCCTCGGTCTGCTGCCGGCGGTGATCTCGCCCTACGTGATCGAGGCCATCGGCCCGCGCCAGGCCCGTCGCTGGTTCGCCACCGGCGAGCACTTCGATGCCGATACCGCACTGCGCATCGGCCTGGTCCACCAGCTGGTCGAGCCGGAACGCCTGGACGAGGCCGTGCAACGCCAGCTGGCCCTGCTCGACAAGGCCGGCCCGATCGCTTCTTCCAGCGCCAAGCAGCTGGTGCGGCAGGTGCGTGACAGCCATGACCGCGATGCCCTGGATCGCGATAATGCCGCCCTGATCGCGCGCCTGCGGGTGTCCGCCGAGGGCCAGGAAGGCCTGGGCGCCTTCCTCGACAAGCGCGCGCCCCACTGGGTCACGGAAGCCTGAACATGCTCGATCATCTTGGTTTGACCAGCGCCGACCTGGCGCGCAGCAAGACCTTCTTCCTGCAGGCGCTGGCGCCGCTGCAGATCGGCGTGGTGATGGAAGTCACCGCCGAACAGACCGGCGCGCACGACCACATCGGCTTCGGCAGCGAGGGCAAGCCGTTCTTCTGGCTCGGCAATGGCGGCACCGCCAGCCACGGTGTGCACGTGGCCTTCGCCTGCGCCAGCCGCGCCCAGGTGGACGCCTTCCATGCCGCCGCCCTCGCCGCCGGTGGCCGCGACAACGGCGCGCCGGGCCTGCGCCCGTGGTACCACCCCGACTACTACGGCGCCTTCGTACTCGACCCGGATGGCAACAACATCGAGGCGGTATGCCACCGCCCTGCCGACGAGGTGGCCGCATGAGCGACTACGTCCGCATCGTCGAGGTCGGCCCGCGTGACGGTCTGCAGAACGAAAAGCAGTCGGTGTCCACCGCCGACAAGATCGAACTGATCAACCGCCTGTCGGCCACCGGCCTGCGCAGCATCGAGGCGACCAGCTTCGTCAGCCCGAAGTGGATCCCGCAGCTGGCCGATGCCGCCGAGGTCTACGCCGGCATCCAGCGCCGGGCCGGCATCCACTACCCGGTGCTGGTACCGAACGAACAGGGCTACGACCGCGCCCGTGCGGTGGGCGTGGAGGAAGTGGCGGTGTTCACCGCCGCTTCGGAGGCGTTCAACCGCACCAACACCAATGCCGGCATCGACGAATCGCTGGCCCGGTTCGAGCCGATCCTGCGCCGCGCCGCCGCCGATGGCGTGCGCGTGCGCGGTTACGTGTCCACCGTACTCGGCTGCCCTTACCAGGGCGAGGTACCACTGGCCGACGTGGTGCGGGTGGCGCGTGCCCTGCACCAGATGGGCTGTTACGAAATCTCGCTGGGCGACACCATCGGCGTCGGCACCCCGCGCAAGGCCCGGGCGATGCTGCAGGCGGTTGCCGCCGAGATTCCGATGGCCGCACTGGCCGTGCACTTCCACGACACCTATGGCCAGGCCATCGCCAACATCGCCACCTGCCTGGAAGAAGGCGTGCGCGTGGTCGACAGCGCGGTGTCCGGCGCCGGTGGCTGCCCGTATGCCAAGGGCGCCAGCGGCAACGTCGCCAGCGAGGATGTGGTCTACCTGCTGCAGGGCCTGGGCCTGGACAGCGGCGTGGACCTGCCGGCACTGGCCGAGACCGGCCGCTGGCTGGCCGGTCTGCTCGGCCGCGCCACTGCCAGCCGCACCGGCCAGGCACTGGCCGCCGCCGGCTGACCGCTGCACTTCGCCGCCCTGCACCGGCGGCGCAGTGCACAACAGCGGCGGTCACGGCTTCCGTTAGAATCGGCGGTTCTCGAACCTGCAGGACCGTTCAATGCAGCTGTCTTCCGTACGTGCCGTGATCACTGGCGGCGTCTCCGGCCTCGGCCTGGCCGTGGCCCAGCACCTCGTCGCCCAGGGCGGCAAGGTGGCCCTGTTCGACCTCAACGACGACAAGGGTGCAGCCGCCGTTGCCGGGCTGGGTGCCGACAAGGCCCGCTATTTCAACGTCAACGTCAGCGATGAAGCGGCCGTTTCGGCAGCCATCGACCAGGCCCACGATTTCCTCGGCGGCCTGAACGTGGCGATGAACTGCGCCGGCATCCTCGGCGCCGGCCGCGTGCTGGGCAAAGAAGGGCCGATGCCGCTGGCCGGCTTCCAGGGCACGGTGATGGTCAACCTGGTCGGTAGCTTCAACGTGGCCAAGGCCGCGGCCAACCGCATGCAGCACAACGAGGCCGGTACCGATGGCGAGCGCGGCGTGATCATCAACACCGCCAGCATCGCCGCCTACGAAGGCCAGATCGGCCAGGCCGCGTATGCCGCCAGCAAGGGTGGCGTGGTGTCGATGACGCTGCCGATGGCGCGCGAACTGTCGCGCTTCGGCATCCGCGTCAATACGATTGCTCCAGGCGTGTTCTGGACGCCGATGGTGGACGGCATGCCCGAGGCCGTGCAGCAGTCGCTGGCCGCCTCGATTCCGTTCCCGTCGCGCCTGGGCAAGCCGGAAGACTTCGCCAGCCTGGTTGGCTTCATCCTCGGCAACACCTACCTCAATGGCGAGACCATCCGCCTGGACGGCGCTACCCGCCTCGCTCCGAAGTGATTCCCCCGGGCGCCGGGACGGCGCCCTCCCCCAACGACCTAGATCACCATGAAAGCCAACGACATCAAGAAGGGCAACGTCGTCGAGTACAACAACGGCGTGTACCAGATCCGCGACATCGAGCGCAGCTCGCCGCAGGGTCGCGGCGGCAACGTCCGCTTCCGCTTCATCATGTACAGCGTGCCGGGCGGCAACAAGCTCGACGCCAGCTTCGATGCCGACGACAACCTGGTCGAAGTCGAACTGCTGCGCCGCCAGTCCACCTATTCGTACAAGGACGGCGATGCGTTCGTGTTCCTCGATGACGAGGACTACACCCCGTACACCCTGGACGCGGACGTGATCGGCGACGACGCCGGCTACATCACCGACGGCCTGACCGGCATCTACGTGCAGGTGATCGACGAGCAGCCGGTGGCGATCCAGCTGCCAGCCTCGGTGGTGCTGGAAGTGATCGAGACGCCGCCGGAACTGAAGGGCGGCACCGCCACCAAGCGCCCGAAGCCGGCCAAGCTCAACACCGGCATCGAAATCATGGTGCCGGAGTACATCGTCAACGGCGAGCGCGTGCTGGTGAATACCGCCACCGGCGAATTCGCTGGCCGTGCCGACTAAGCGCCTTGCGCTGATCGGTTGCCTGTCCCTGCTTGCGGCATGTTCGCCGCAGGCAGCGGACAATGCTGCCGACGCTACGCCGAAGGCCACGCCGGCCGGACCGGCGGTGACGGCCGCACCTGCGGTGGAGGCACCAGCCGCCGTGGAGGCTACCGCCGAAGCCGAGCCCGCTACCGACCTGCCCTCGGGCGATGAAGCGCTGGACAAGGCACGTGCAGCCGCTGGCTGTCCGGTCCCAGGCGATGTGTACGACGTCGACGACGTGCGCATCTACTGCGCGATGCCGGCCGACGTGCAGGCCTTCCTCGCGCGCGAGAACACCTGCCAGCATTTCGCCGGCGAAGAGCCGTACGACGACGAGCGTCGCCGTGAACTGGAAGAGGCCAGCGCCAAATACTGCGAAGGCCGCGAGAAGAACTTCACCGATCTGGTCGCGCGTCATCGCGGTGACTGCGCTGTCCGCGCAGCGCTGATCGGGATCAACGGCCGCTATGACCTGGACTTCGATCTCGACCTGAAGCCCTGCGGGGGCTGACCCCTCGATGATGTAGAGCCGAGCGTGGGCTCGGCTCTACAGATGGCTTACGGCTGCTTCGCGCCGAAGTTGCCGCAGCCGTGATACTGGCGGGTGCCGATGGTCAGGTTCACCCTGGCCTCGAACGCCTCGCCACTCATGTCGTCCTGGCAGGTGGTGCGCTGGAAGCTGAGCTTGACGTCAGTACCGTCGGACGCCTTGCCGCTCCAGCCGTCAGCGCCTTCGGTGGGTTTGGCCACGTCGAAGCGGCGCTCACCGTAATCGACTTCCACCTGCAGGCCTGGCGTGTCGCCATCTACGACCGCGAGCCACCCCGGTTCGTTGCCGGTGGCACGGAACGCGGCATTGCCGGCGCTGCCATCGCCTTCGGTGGCTTCGACCGCATGGCACTCGCGATCGGCTTCGCCCTTCAGGCTCAACAGGCCGTCATCGCTGCCCTTGGTCCAGAAGCTGTTGCCCTGGCCATCGCCATACTTCGCGCCCGACGCCGCACGCTCGGAAGTCATGGCGAAGGTACGTTCGCCGATCACTACCGTCGCCGCATCCTCGCCATTGAAGGTCGCGCGCACGTTCAGATCACCACACCGGTACATGGTCTCGCTGCCGGTACCGGCGCCGGTGCTGGCAGCCGGTTCGGGCGCGGCCGGCGGCGCGGCATCAGTGCCGCCCGCAGCGGGTGGCTGTGCCGGCTGGCACGCGGCCAGGACCAACCCGAGGGAGGCTGCCAACAGACTGGGGACTACACGCATGGCTCGACTCCTTGTCGACACTACAGAGATCTTCGACCCTACCACCTGCCGGTGAGCGGGGCCTGAAAGCGGCCTGACCGCGCTCATGCAGCCAGCACCGCCATCGACAACAACTGCGCACCGCTGCCGCCGGAACTGCAGGTCCAGACCCGCAGCAGGCGCAGTTTCAGCTCGCGCTCCTGGCCCTGCCCGCGCACCGACAAGCGCACGTCACTGGACAACAATGCCAGGCGTCCGCACAGCAGCGTTTCCACCGCGTACGATTGCAGGCTGCTCACCCGCAGGTTCCCGGCCAGCCAGTCGCCCAGCCAGGGCAGATCGAGCATGCGCCCGCCCTGCCCATCCATCATGAACAAGGCCGGCGATACCAGCGCGGTCAGCGCATCGTGGTCGTCATCCAGCAATGCCTGCCGCAGGCGCTGTTCCAGCGCTGCCAGCTGCCGCTCATGCAGGTCTTCAACGATGTCCCGTTCCATCCACGGATCCTTCCGGCATCGGCCGGCGCCTGCGCAGGCGTTGCGCGATCCACTGCCGCGCGCCCTGCACTACTACATAGAAGACCGGCACGAAGAACACCGCCAGCACGGTCGCACTGACCATGCCGCCGAACACGCCGGTTCCGATCGCCTGCTGGGTTTCCTTCGATGCGCCCTGCGCCAGCATCAGCGGCACCACGCCCAGCGCAAACGCCAGCGAGGTCATCACGATCGGCCGCAGGCGCAGCCGTGCCGCCTCCAAGGCCGCTTCCACCAGGCCACGGCCCTGTTGCTGCAGCTGGCGTGCGAACTCGACGATGAGGATCGCGTTCTTCGCCGACAGCCCGATCACCGTGATCATGCCGACCTTGAAGAACACGTCGTTGGGCATGCCGCGCAACAACACGGCCGCGACCGCACCGAGCAGCCCCAAGGGCACCACCAGCATCACCGCCAGCGGAATCGACCAGCTCTCGTACAGCGCCGCCAGCACCAGGAACACCACCAGCATCGAGAGCAGCAAAAGCCACGGCGCCTGCGCACCGGATTCGCGCTCCTGCAGCGACTGGCTGGTCCATTGCAGGGCGAAGCCGGACGGCAGCTTCTCCGCCAACCGCTCCATCTCCGCCATCGCCTGGCCAGTCGACACGCCGGAGGCCGGGGCGCCGGACAGATTCAGCGCCGGGAAGCCGAGATAGCGCTGCAGCTGCAGCGGCGCCTCGGTCCAGTGCGGGGTCACCAGTTCGGACAGCGCCACCATGCCGCCCTCGCTGTTCCGCACGTACAGCTTCAGCACGTCCTCCAGTTCCATCCGGTGCGAGGCGTCTGCCTGCAGGATCACCTGCTGCAACCGGCCCTTGTTGGGGAAGTCATTGACGTACTGCGAGCCCATCGCAGCCGACAGCGTGCTGCTGATGTGTTCGAAGCCAACGCCCATCGCCTCGGCCTTGGCCCGGTCGATGTCCAGCCGCACGCTGGTGCCGGCCGGCAGGCCATCGGCATGCACCTCGGACAGCAGCGGGCTGGCCTCGGCCAGCTTCAGCAGCTGCTGCAGGGCGGCGCGCAGTTCAGCCTGGCTCTGCCCGGTACGCGCCTGCAGGGCGAGCGAGAAGCCGGACGAACGGCCCAGGCTGTCAATCGCCGGCGGCATCACGCTCATCACCTCGCCCTCGGCAATCGTGGACATCGCCTTCTGCGCGGCCTCCACCTCGCCGGCCGCGGTGGCACCGGCGCGCTCGCCCCAGTCCTTGAGCATGGTGTAGGTCAGCGCCGCGCTGGGACCGGAGCCAGAGAAGCTGTAGCCAAGGATCGACTGGTTGGAGCCGATGCCCGGGCGTGACGCCACATGCCGCTCGTAGGCTTCGACCACGGCCAGCGTGCGCTCGGCGGTGGCTTCGGCAGGCAGCTGGATCGATGTCATGAAATAGCCCTGGTCTTCTTCCGGCAGGAACGCACCCGGCAACCAGTGCAGTCCCAGCAGCAGCGCCACCACCAGTGCGGCGAACACGCCCATCACCCGCCCACTGCGCTGCAGCACCGAGGCCACGCCACGCTGGTAGCGCCCGGTCATCTTCTCGAAGCCACGATTGAAGGCACCGAACAGCCCGCCACGACCATGGTGTCCATGGGTATTCGGGCGCAGCAGGGTCGCGCACAGCGCCGGCGTCAGGCTCAATGCCAGCAGCGCCGAGAACAGGATCGACACCGCCATCGCCACGGTGAACTGGCGGTAGATCGCGCCCACCGAGCCGCTGGCCAACGCCATCGGAATGAACACGGCGGTCAGCACCAGGGTGATGCCGATCACCGCACCGGTCAGCTCGCGCATCGCCTTGATGGTGGCCTCGCGCGGCGGCAGTCCTTCCTCGGCCATGATCCGTTCCACGCCCTCGACCACCACGATGGCGTCGTCGACGATGATGCCGATCGCCAGCACCATGCCGAACATGGTCAGCACGTTGATCGAGAAGCCCAGCGCCAGCATCACCGCGAAGGTGCCGAGCAGCGCGATCGGTGCGACCAGCGCCGGAATCAGCGTGTAGCGCCAGTTCTGCAGGAACAGGTACATCACCGCGAACACCAGCAGCATGGCCTCCAGCAGCGTCTGCACCACCTTCTGGATCGAGATCTTCACGAACGGTGCGGTGTCGAACGGAATGCTCGACTCCACGCCGCGCGGCAGCAGCGGCGCCAGTTCGGCCATGCGCTCACGGACCGCCGACGCGGTGCGCACTGCGTTCGCGCCAGGACGCAACTGCACCCCGGCGGCGGTCGCTGGGTGGCCATCCTCGCGGGTGCCCCACGCATAGCTCTGCGCGCCCAGTTCGACGCGGGCGACATCGCCCAGCACCAGCCGTGAACCGTCGGCCCCGGCGCGCAGCACGATGGCTGCGAACTGCTCCGGCGTGGACAGCTGCCCATCGGCGCTGAGCGGCACGGTGATGCGCTGGCCTGGAACACCCGGCGAATCACCGATGCGTCCGGGCGAGATCTCCAGGTTCTGCTGCTCGATGGCGGTGGCCACATCACCCATGGTCAGGCCGTAGCCGGTCAACCGGGTCGGGTCCAGCCACACCCGCATCGCCTGCTCGGCACCGAACAGCTGCACGCGGCCGACGCCATCGATGCGGCGCAGCTCTTCGATGATGTTGCGCGCCATGAAATCGCCCAGCGCGGCTTCGCTGACGCTGGCATCCGGCGAACGCAGGCCGACCAGCATCAGGAAGCCGGAATCGGCGGCCTCCACGAACAGGCCGTTCTGGCGCACGCTGCGCGGCAGGCGCGGCTCGATCGCCTTGATCCGGTTCTGCACGTCCACCTGCGCCAGCTCCGGGTTGGTACCAGGCTTGAAGGTCGCAGTGATCGAGGCTTCGCCGGAGGTGTCCACCGACGATTCGAAGTACAGCAGGTGCTTGACGCTGGACAGCTCGCGCTCGATCAGGCCGACCACCGCATCATTCAGCGTCTGCGGGCTGGCACCCGGGTAGCTGGCATAGATGCTGACGCTGGGCGGCGCGACCGCCGGATAGCGCTCCACGGCCAAGCGCGGAATCGCCAGTACGCCGGCCAGGATGATGAAGATCGCCAGCACCCAGGCGAACACCGGGCGATCGATGAAAAAACGTGCCATGTTGGATTTTCCTGGATGGGCTGGCCCGGGAAAGGCTCAGCCCTTGCTGCCGGCCTGCACCGCGCCGGCGCTGGCGACCGGCACCTGCCAGTCGCGCGCATCGACCACCACGCCTTCCTGCAGGCGTTCCTGGCCCTCGACCACCACCTTTTCGCCCGCCTTCAGACCGGTGCGCACCAGCCACTGGCGATCAACGCTGCCGTCGACTTCCAGCGTGCGGATCACCGCCTTGCCATCGCCACCGATCACCCAGGCATAGGCCTGGCCACCGGCGCTGCGCAGCACGGCCTGCTGCGGCACGGTCAGCGCACTGGCCGGTGCACCCCTCGGCACTTTCGCGCGCACATACATGCCGGGCAGCAGCTGGCGCTGCGGGTTGTCGACCAGGATGCGGAGGATCACATCACCGGTACGCGCATCGACGTTGATGCCGGAGAACAGCATCTGGCCACGCTCGGACAGCGGCTTGCCGGCGGCACCGATGATCGTCACCGGCAGCTCGCCACCACCGGCAGCACTGCGCTGCAGCGATTCCAGCTGGGCCGCCGGCTGGCGCACATCGACGTAGACCTGGTCGATCTGCTGTACCACCGCCATCGGCTCGGCATCGGCCACGCCGACCAGTGCGCCTTCGGTCACCAGCGCCTGGTCGATGCGGCCGGCAATCGGCGCGCTGACCGTGGCATAGCGCAGGTCGAGCTGGCGACGGGCCAGGATCGCGCGCGCTTCATTCACCGCGGCACGGGCCTGTTCGTACTCGGCACTGGCATCGTCGCGATGCTGCTGGCTGACGGCCTGTGCCGCGGCCAGTGCATGCAGGCGCTGCGACTGCACGCGACTGCGGCCCAGGGCGGCCTCACTGCGCTGCAGCGCGGCCAGTGCCGAATCGACATCGGCACGGAAGGCCGCCGGATCGATCTGGAACAGGGCCTGGCCGGCGTCTACTTCCGCGCCCTGGTCAAACAGCCGGCGCTGCACGATGCCACCCACCTGCGCTCGGATCTGCGCGGTGCGCACGGCGGCCACGCGGCCAGGCAGTTCGTCGTCACGCTGCACCACCTGCGGGCCGACGGTAACCACGCTCACGCGGGGTGCGGCTTCGGGCGTGGCTTCGGGGGTGGAGCAGGCCGTCATGGCCAGGGCGAGGGCCGCGATCAACGCGACCGGAGTCCTGAAGGTTCTCATTGCTGTGCACAATGCCGCGCGGGCGGCTGATAGGTTCTGAAGAACCCAGTGTGCGTGGCGATGATGGGGTTTCGATGGAGGAACTGTGGAGATACGATGGAGGCAAGCACCTTAAGGCCCCGCCCCTGCATGCATGCCGCCCCTGCCCTCGCCGCCCTCGTCCTGATCGTCGAGGATGAGGCCGAGATCGCCGACATTCTTACCGCCTATCTGGAACGCGAAGGACTGCGTACGCTGCGCGCCGCCGACGGCCACAGCGCACTGGACCTGCATCGCAGCGCCCGCCCCGACCTGGTCCTGCTCGACGTGCAGCTGCCGCGGCTGGATGGCTGGAGCGTGCTGACCCAGCTGCGCCAGCGCGGCGAGACGCCGGTGATCATGCTGACCGCACTGGACCAGGACCTGGACAAGCTGACCGCACTGCGCATGGGCGCTGATGACTACGTGGTCAAACCATTCAATCCGGCCGAAGTGGCGGCGCGCGTACGCGCCGTGCTGCGGCGTACGTTGCGCGCCTCGCGCGTGGATGCCCCGACCGCGCTGCGGGCGGGCCCGCTGCTGATCGACTCGGCCACCCACGCCGTACACGTGGAAGGCGAAGGCTACAGCCACGAAGTGCTGCTCACGCTCACCGAGTTCAAGCTGCTGCACTGCATGGCGCTGGCGCCGACCCGCATCTTCAGCCGCAGCGAACTGATGCACGAATGCCTGCCGGAAAGCGAGGCGCTGGAGCGCACGGTCGACAGCCATGTCAGCAAGCTGCGCCGCAAGCTGGATGAAGTGGGCATGGTCAATGTGCCGGCCAGCGTGCGTGGCGTCGGCTACCGGTTGATGGCCGACCGCTGATGGCCCGCCTGCGCCGCTCCGGGCTCAGCCGCCACATCATCGTCTCGATGTCGCTGATGGTGATCGGCGTCATTGTGATGATGATCCTGTCATCGTGGCTGCTGTATGCGGTCCTGGTCGAATTCTTCCCCGGCACTACCGAGGAGCCGGAAAGCTGGCTGCCGACCGGCCCTGAACTGGCATGGATGGTCGGCGTGATCCTGACCGGCCTGGCGCTGGCCATCGCCGCCTCGTTCCGTCTTGCCCATCGCATCCTGTCGCCGTTGAATTCGCTGGTGGACAGCGTGCGCGCGCTTGCCGGCGGCGACCTGGGTGCGCGTGCCAGCGTCGAGGAAAACTCGCCGGGCGAAGTGGCCACCTTGGTCGAGGACTTCAATGCCATGGCGCGGCGGCTGCAGCACGTGGAGAGCGAGCGTGCGATGTGGCATGCAGCCATCGCCCATGAACTGCGGACTCCGGTGACGATCCTGCGCGGCCGCCTGCAGGGCCTGGCCGAGGGCGTCTTCCAGCCGGACGAATCACAGTTCCGCAGCCTGCTCGCCCAGGTCGAGGGCCTGTCACGACTGATCGAGGATCTGCGCGTGCTGAGCCTGTCCGACAATGCGCGGCTGGACGTGCGCCGCGCACGTACCGATGTGGTGGCCGAAGTGCATTCGGTGATGACCCTGGTCGATCCCCAGTTCCGCGCCGCCGGCTTCGTGCTGGAGCTGGAAACCAGCCGCGAAGAACACAACGCGCACTGCGACCCGACCCGCCTGCGCCAGGCGCTGCTGGCGCTGCTGGAGAACGCGCGCCGCTATGCCAGCCCGGGCAAGGTGCGGATTGCCGTGCATGACACACCGGGCCATGTGCAGGTAGCGATCGAGGATGAGGGCCCGGGCATCGACCCTGAGCTGCACGCCGACATCTTCTCTCCGTTCATGCGTGCCGACGGTTCGCGTTCGCGCCAGGGTGGCGGTAGCGGGCTCGGCCTGGCGGTGGTCAAGGCCATCGCCGATGCGCACGGTGGCCGCGTCTACTGCACGGCGGGCAACGCTGGTGGCAGCCGTTTCGTTATCGAGCTGCCGCGCCAATAGCCGGCGTGGCTGCCTGTTCCCGCAGGCGGGCACCGAGCGCAGCGAGGTTGGCGTCGATCGCATCCATTTCGTTGCGCTGCTTCTCCGGCAGCTGCTGACGCAGCTGTACGCGCAGCGCCTGCCAGGCCGGCACCGCCTGTGCGCTGGCGGTGGCAACCGCTTCGGCCAGCACCGCCTGCTCATCGGCCAGCGGCAACCCGTAGCCGCCGTCCGCCAGCAGCGTACCCGGGCGCAGCCATTGCCCACCCTGCTCCAGCAACTGGCGCAGGCCCCGGGTCTCGGCACTGTCCGGTGCGGCCAGCAGGCGCCGTTTCAGCACATCGCGCGCGCGCAGCTCGGCGCGGCGTTGCGCAGCCTGTTCCAGCAGCAGCAGGCCGGCGCTTGCGCGCAGGTCGCCCTGCAGCAACCACAGCGCACGCTGCTGTGCGGGCAGCTTCAACCAGCCGCGTACGTCGCGTGCGGGCAATGCCAGCTGGGCTGCCGCCACGCCGAACAACTGCTGGTAGTGATCGCGTGCCGAGGCGAAGTAGTAACCCTGCGCCTGTGCTGCATTGCGGTCCGTGAGTACCTGCTCGTCCAGCACATGCAGCTGCGACAGCCGACGCTTCAAACCACGCGGACTCAGCTGGGCCAGCCCGGCCTCGCCCAGCCGCGGCACACCCGCCTGCAGCAGCTTGGCGGTTTCCACCGCGCAGTTGTTGCTGACGAAGTAGTAGCGCCCGTCGTAGCTCCAGTGCACCTGTGCAGTGCGCTCGAGCAGGCTGGCGATCTCGCCGGGCGACAACTGCAACGGCAGCGACTGCAACCCGCGCAGTTCCACCTTGGTGTACTCATCCACCACCTGCTGCAGCGGCAGCACGAACAGTCGCGACGGGTAGCCACCGGTAAGGCCACGCCAGTTGGAAATCTGCACGTCACCAACGAAGGCACGGAACGAAAGCACACGGTGGTATTCCAGGTCCAGGCGACAGTCCGGCCCCGGCGCACGGCCCGGCCGGCAGATCACCAGCCGCAGCATGCTGTGGCCCCAGCGGCTCATCGGCTGCGCGCTGCCTTCGGCAAACAGGTAATCCACCGCGTAGACGCGTGCCGGGTCGAGTTGCAGCAATGACGCCGCGCCCTCTTCCGATTCAGCCTGCAGCAAGGGCAGCGTGGTCGCGCAGTGCGACTGCGGCAGCGATGGCGGGGTTCCGAAATGGGCCTGGTACCACTGCGCCAGTGCCGGGCGCCGGCAGGCAAACTCGCTGTCGAGCACGAAATGCTCGGCGTTCACTGCCAGGTACTCGGCCGGATCTTTCAGTTCATACGCATCGGGACTACGGTCTCGGAAGTCATTGCCGCCACGGCCGAGATGCCAGGGCTTGCGCTGCCATCCGGCCAGATCACGCCAGCGCACACTGCGCGACCAGTTCGCCCCGGTACGGTCGGCAACATGGCTCAGTTCGTGTACCAGCGCGCTGCGGCGTGCGCGGCGCGCACCGGGCACGGCATCATCCAGCAGATCGCGGCGCAACGTGATGCGGCCGGCGAAGGCGCGGCCATGCACCTCGGCGGGAAGGCCATCACTCCAGCGCACCTGCACCTGCGCCGGCAGGGCGCGCAGCAGGCCATCTGGCAACAATGACTGCACGTCGGCCAGGGTCTGCGTCGCCACCTGCTGCTGTGCAGGGCTCAACCCCGCAGGATCGAGCTGCAGGCGGTCAGCCGCGTGCGCGACGTGAGCGATCAGCAGTAGAGCCACGCCGTGCGTGGCTGCGTTCCTTGCAGTTGTCATGGCGTTGCCGGCCAGCGGCCGGCACTACCCGAAGGCAGGATCAACGCGCCAGCAGCGCGCGGGCCAGTTCCAGATCGCTCTGTTGCTGCGCGGCAGTGCTCTGCTCACGCAGGTGGACCAGCGCGGCTTGCAGGCGGGCACCACGGATCTGGCCATCGCTTGCGACGAACGCAGCGGCATCGTCGCGTGCAGCCAGTACCACCTTGTCATCGCCCGAGCTGCTGCCCGAGGAACCGGAGGAAGCACCCGTGGCCGAACCGGCCGACGTGCCGGCGAAGCTGGAAGCGAAGCCGGCCAGCGGCAGGGACAGCAGGGCGAGCAGCAGAAGCGGACGGGTCATCGGTTCGAAGCCGGTTGTTAGGAAGCGTGGAGCGTAACGGGTGCGTGAAGGATTTGCCCGGCTCAAACGTCGAACAGCTTGCCGGGATTCAGCCGCGCTTGGGGATCGAACGCGCGTTTGACCGCCTTCATCAGGGCGATCTCGGCCGGGCCGCGGGTGCTGTCCAGGTAGCCCTTCTTGACCAGACCGATGCCGTGCTCGGCCGAGATGCTGCCATCGAAGCGGGCCAGCACCTGCGCCAGCAGCTTGGTTACGTGCTCGCATTGCGCCACGAAATCAGCGTCACTGGTGTCGTCCGGCTTGAGCACGTTGATGTGCAGATTGCCGTCGCCGATGTGGCCGAACCACACCACATCGAAATGCGGGTAGGCCTGCCCGATCAGCGCCTGGGTCTCGGCCAGGAACGCCGGCATCGACGAGATCCGCACCGAAACATCGTTCTTGTAGGGCTTGTAACGGGCAAGCGACTCAGTGATGCCTTCGCGCAGGCGCCACAGCTGCGCGGCCTGCGCGTCGCTGGCACTGATCACGCCATCGCTGACCCAGCCATTGCCCATGCAGTCCTCGAACGCGGCCATCGCAGCCGCTTCCTGGGCCTCGTCGCCGGCCGCGAACTCGGTCACCACGTAATACGGGTGCACTTCGTCGAACGGCGCCTGCGCGCCATGCGCCAGCACGTGCTCCAGCGCCCGGTCGGTGAAGAATTCGAAGGCCTGCAGCTGCAGGCGCGCGCGGAACGCGGCGAATACCTGCATCAGCACGTCGAAGCTGGGCAGCGCCAGCAGCATCACGTTGCTGGCCGGCGGCGGGTCGGTCAGTTTCACCGTCGCCTCGACGATCACGCCCAGCGTGCCCTCCGAGCCGATCAGCAGCTGGCGGAAGTCATAGCCGCTGGAGTTCTTGATCAGCCCCTTGTTGAGTTCCAGCAACTCGCCATCAGCCGTGACCACTTTCAGCCCGGCGATCCACTCGCGGGTGTTGCCGTAGCGGATCACGCGGATGCCACCGGCATTGGTAGCGATGTTGCCGCCGATCGAGCAGGACCCGCGCGCGGCGAAATCCACCGGGTAGATCAGGCCGTGATCCAGCGCGGCGTTGTGCACGGCCTCCAGCGGCATGCCGGCCTGCACCACCAGGGTGCGATCGACCGCGTCGTAGGCCAGTGCCTTGTTCATCCGTTCCAGGCTGAGCACCAGCTCGCCGTTGGCGGCCACCGCGCCACCCGAGAGGCCGGTGCGGCCACCGGACGGCACCACGGCCACGCCCTCGCCTGCGCTCCAGCGCATCACCGCCTGCACTTCCTCGACCGTGGCCGGCAGTGCGATCGCCAGCGGCGCCGGCGTCCAGCGCCGGGTCCAGTCGCGCCCGTAATGCTCCAGGTCGGACGGATCGGTCTTCAGCTTCAGGCCGGGGCAGGCTTGTTGCAGCGAGGCAATGCGGGAATCAGTCATGACGGTCCAGCGCGGTGCGTGAAGAACGGGCAAGCGTGCCAGCGGCACGCGCCAGCGTCCAGCCCCGCAGTCGTGCAGATGGCTACGGATGCAACCAATTGCGCACTGCACCATGGTCGCTGCGATCTGGCATAGTGGTCAGCCCCTGTCCCACTGGCCGTGTCGCCCCATGTCGCCGAAGAAGACCTCGTTCCCGAAGCAGGATATCCGCGTGCTGTTGCTGGAGGGGGTCAGCCAGACCGCCGTGGAGGTATTCAGCGCCGCCGGCTACAGCCAGATCGAAGCGCACACCAAGGCGCTGCCCGAGGACGAACTGAAGGCGCGCATCGCCGAGGCGCACATCGTCGGCATCCGTTCGCGCACCCAGCTCAGCGCCGAAGTGCTGGCCGAGGCCAAGCGCCTGATCGCGGTGGGCTGCTTCTGCATCGGCACCAACCAGGTCGACCTGGACGCGGCCGAGCTGGCCGGCATCCCGGTGTTCAACGCGCCGTACTCCAACACCCGCAGCGTGGCCGAGCTGGTCATCGCCGAAGCGATCATGCTGACCCGTGGCATTCCGCAGAAGAACGCCGAATGCCATCGCGGCGGCTGGTCGAAGTCGGCCAGCGGCAGCCATGAAGTGCGGGGCAAGACGCTGGGCATCATCGGTTACGGCCACATCGGCACCCAGGTCGGCGTGCTGGCCGAATCGCTGGGCATGCAGGTGATCTTCCACGACGTGGAAACCAAGCTGGCACTGGGCAATGCCCGTGCGGCGGCCAGCCTGGACGACCTGCTGGCGCGCGCCGACATCGTCACCCTGCACGTGCCGGAGACCCCGTCCACGCAGTGGATGATCGGCAGCACCGAGCTGGCGAAGATGCGCAAGGGCGCGCACCTGATCAACGCCGCGCGCGGCACCGTGGTCGACATCGATGCGCTGGACGCGGCCCTGGCCAGCGGCCACGTCGGCGGCGCCGCGCTGGACGTGTTCCCGGTCGAACCGAAGGGCAATGGCGATATCTTCGAATCGCCGCTGACCCGCCACGACAACGTGATCCTGACCCCGCACGTGGGCGGCAGCACGCTGGAGGCGCAGGACAACATCGGCGTTGAAGTGGCCGCCAAGCTGGTGCGCTACAGCGACAACGGCAGCACCCTGTCGGCGGTCAATTTCCCGGAAGTGACCCTGCCCGAGCACGCCGACAGCCTGCGCCTGCTGCACATCCACCAGAACGTGCCGGGCGTGCTGTCCAAGGTCAACGAGATCTTCTCGCGCCACAACGTCAACATCGACGGCCAGTTCCTGCGCACCGACCCGAAGGTGGGCTACGTGGTGATCGACATCACCGCCAGCGAGGAACAAGCCGCCGCCGTGCGCGACGAGCTGGCCGCGATTCCGGGCACGCTGCGCACGCGCATCCTGTACTGAGAAAAGGGGACGGAGGGGATTAAGTCGTTTATGGCGCATGTGCGGCAAACGACTTAATCCCCTCCGTCCCCTTTTACCTCAACGTGCCAGCCAGCGACGGGCCATGCGCTGCATGGATTCGTCCGATTCCGGATCGGCCGCGACCTCGGTCACCGGCCGCCAGGCCAGTTCCAGCGACTCCTCGCTGAGCACGAAGGCCTCGCCACCCAGCGCGCGGATCACGAAACGCACGTCGTAGTGCCAGTGGCCCGGCACCTCCTTGCGCTCCGGAATCCAGTGCTTGTCCAGGTCGAAGATGGCCGGGTCTTCCAACACCAGGCCGCTCAGTCCCGATTCTTCCTCGGCTTCCTTCAGTGCCACCTGGGCCAGGTCGCGATCGCCGTCGGCGTGGCCGCCCAGCTGCAGCCAGCGCTGCAGCTTGCGGTGGTGGGTCAGCAGCAGGCGCTGGCCATCGGCACTGACCAGCCAGCAGCTGGCGGTGAAGTGGCCGGCCAGCCGCTCGCGCCGGAACGGATCTTCCGGATCGTCCAACAATGTGCCGAATTCGGCAGCCAGTGCGTCGTGGGCGGGCTCGCGCCGGGCATAGTCCCGCAGCAGGCCACGCAGGCGATCGTCAAGCAGGGCAAGGGTTTCGGCGGTCTGGCTCATGAATGGGCGGCGTTTGGAAAAATACTGCTCATTATCGCCGTTCATTGTTGCGATTGCGCTTGTGCGTTGGCTTCAGCTTTGGCTAAGGTACAGCGGGCCGTTCGCGCGGCCTTCACCATTCCAGGGTTGCCGGCAACGTATCGGCGGCCCACCCAATCCGATCACTAGGAAGTACTGCATGCTGAAAGCTCTGTTGAGGGTCAAGCCGGTTGAACCGGCCGGGCACGTCGATGCTGGCGAACCCATCGAAGGCAGCCTGGACGGCGAAGCCACGTTGAAACGGACCCTCACGGCTAAACACCTCATCCTGCTTGGCGTGGGTGCGGTGATCGGCGCAGGTATCTTCGTACTGACCGGCCAGGCTGCGGCCAACCACGCTGGCCCGGCAGTGATGCTGTCGTTCGTCATCGCCGGTTTCGCCTGCGCCCTGGCGGGCCTGTGCTACGCCGAATTCGCGGCGATGATGCCGGTCTCCGGCAGCGCCTACTCCTACTCCTACGCCACCCTCGGCGAGGGCATGGCCTGGTTCATCGGCTGGTGCCTGGTGCTGGAATACCTGTTCGCCTCGGCCTCGGTCGCGGTGGGTTGGTCGGCGTACCTGATCAGCTTCATCACCACCACGCTGCACATGCCGTTCCCGGATGCCCTGAGCGCGGCCCCGATTGCCTGGACCGGCAGCGAGTTCATCGCGTCGGGCAAGCTGTTCAACCTGCCGGCCGTGCTGATCGTGGCGGCGGTGTCCGGCCTGCTGTACGTGGGCGTGACCCAATCGGCCTTCGTCAACGCGATCATCGTGGCGATCAAGGTCACCGTCATCTGCCTGTTCATCGGCATCGGCGCGGCCCACATCGACCCGGCCAACTGGCAGCCGTTCATCCCGGAAAACACCGGCGTGGCGGGTGAGTTCGGCTGGAGCGGCGTGTTCCGTGCGGCCACCATCGTGTTCTTCGCCTACATCGGCTTCGATGCGGTCTCCACCGCCGCCGGCGAAACCAAGGACCCGCAGCGCAACATGCCGATCGGCCTGCTCGGCTCGCTGGCGGTGTGCACCATCGTCTACATCATCGTCTGCGCGGTGCTGACCGGCATGATGCCGTACCACCTGCTGGGCACCGACAAGCCGGTGGCCACCGCGCTGGAACCCTACCCGACCCTGTCCTGGCTGAAGACCCTGGTTGAGATCGGCGCCATCGCCGGCCTGTCCTCGGTGGTGCTGGTGATGATGATGGGCCAGACCCGCATCGCCTACACCATCTCCCGCGACGGCCTGCTGCCGAAGTTCTTCGGCAGGGTCCACGCCCGCTTCCGCACCCCGTACGTCGCCACCATCGTGGTCGGCGTGATCGCCGCGGCACTGGCCGGCCTGGTACCGCTGAACGTGCTGGGCGAACTGGTCTCGATGGGCACCCTGCTGGCCTTCGCCACGGTCTGCATCGGCGTGCTGGTGCTGCGCTATACCAAGCCGGAGATCCACCGCCCGTTCCGCGTGCCGGCGGTCTGGATCATCTGCCCGCTCGGCGCAGCCACCTGCCTGTTCCTGTTCTGGCAGGCGTTCGTGGTGCACTGGCACCTGTTCGTTGGCTGGACCCTGCTCGGCCTGCTGATCTACCTGGGCTACGGCATCCGCAACAGCAAGCTGGCCAAGTCGCCCTGATCCGCCTACGGGCCGGCCTCGCGCCGGCCCGTCCGTTTTCCCCGCGCGCCGGTCATGGCGCGCTTCGACAAGACCACCACACATGTTCAAGCAACTGTGGGCCACCAAGCACCCGCATGCCGCCCATGAAGACGCCAACGGCCTGAGCCTGCGCCGCCACCTCGGCCCCTGGGGGCTGACTGCCCTGGGTATCGGCGCGGTGATCGGCGGCGGCATCTTCGTCATCACCGGCCAGGCCGCCGCCAACCACGCCGGCCCGGCCATCATGCTGTCCTTCGTACTGGCCGCCATCTGCTGCGCCTTCTGCGCGCTGGCCTACGCCGAATTCGCCTCGATGGTGCCGGTCTCCGGCAGCGCCTACACCTACACCTACGCCACCTTCGGCGAGCTCTCGGCCTGGTTCATCGGCTGGATGCTGGTGCTCGAATACGGCGTCTCCGCCTCGGCGGTCGCGGTCAGCTGGACCGGCTATTTCCTCAGCCTGCTCAGCCAGTTCGACATCCATCTACCGGCGGCGCTGGTCAGCGCGCCACTCGACGCGCAGCTGCGCCCGACCGGCGCGATCGCCAACCTGCCCGCCGCCGCACTGGTGCTGCTGCTGACCTGGCTGTGCTACGTCGGCATCAGCAAGTCCTCGGCGATGAACATGGCAATGGTCGTGCTCAAGACCGGCCTGATCCTGCTGGTCATCGTGGTCGGCTGGAAGTACGTGGACACCAGCAACTGGACCCCGTTCATTCCGGCCAACGAAGGCCCCGGCAAGTACGGCATGGAAGGCGTGCTGCGCGGTGCGGCGATGGTGTTCTTCGCCTACATCGGCTTCGAGGCGGTGTCGGTGGCGGCGCAGGAGTCGAAGAACCCGCAGCGCGACATGCCGTTCGGCATGATGCTGTCGCTGGTGATCTGCACCGTGCTGTACATCGCCATGGCCGCAGTGATGACCGGCCTGGTGCCGTTCCAGCTGCTGGGCACCGACGAGCCGGTGGTGACCGCGGTGGCCGCGCATCCGCAGCTGGGCTGGTTACGTTGGGTGGTCGAGGTCGGCGCGCTGGTCGGCCTGTCTTCGGTGGTGCTGGTGATGATCATCGGCCAGCCGCGCATCTTCATGATCATGGGGCGCGACGGCCTGCTGCCGCCGGTGTTCACCAAGATCCACCCGAAGTACCGCACCCCGCACATCAACACCGTGATCACCGGCATCGGCATCGCCCTGCTGGCGGCGCTGTTCCCGCTGGACATCCTGGGCGAGCTGACCTCGATGGGCACGCTGATTGCGTTCGCGGCGGTGTGCGCGGGCGTGCTGATCCTGCGCCGCACCCAGCCGGACCTGCCGCGTCCGTTCCGCATGCCGATGGCGTGGCTGATCTGCAGCCTGGGCGTGTTGAGCTGCCTTGCCCTGCTGTCGGCGATGACGATGCACAACTGGATGCTGATGGGGGTGTGGACGTTCGTCGGCTTCGTGATCTATTTCTGCTACGGCTTCAGGCACAGCCGGCTGCGGGGTAAGTAAAGGGATTGCAGGGCCTGCGGCCCTGCACCCGCCTTTGAAGCCGGAGCAACGACAAGAGCTGGGCTGAGGGTTTGGCGGGGAGGCATGGGTTCGCGGGGGACGCCGTGAATCCATCCCTGGAGGCTTGGCCGCGGCATCCGTGCCGCGGACACCCCCGCGAACCCATGCCTCCCCACCCTGACACTCTCCCGGCGCGTCCGGGGGATCCACGCCAGGCGTGGATGAATTCGGTCTGGGAAATG